>JARFQH010000202.1 GCA_029287875.1 Desulfobacteraceae bacterium
GACTCCGTAAACTGCCTTTTCAGAGAAGTGAACCGCAATATCACCTGGATTTTCTCCAACCGGGCTGCCGCCCTTCAAGCCGCAGTCGACGCGGCCCTTAAGAGCCCCGGCAAAAAATAATTGCACCTCTTGCTTGTCTTAGGGCCCGTCTACTGCGTTACATCCACCCACACGTATCCCGATATGCGCAGGTGGATGTGCCTTGTAGACAAACCATAATCCGATGCAATCGTGTGGAATTATTTCTTACCGTGACCCTAACCCGTCTCCTCTTCGCCGGCACCGGGGCGCGGGTTGATCTTTTGGTGATGAGACGCTACGGTAAAAGATACCTGCTTTATCTCCCAATTTGTTGGGAGAAAGGGGTCGAGGATTCGAGGGTTCAAGGATTCAAGTGTTTGTTTTATAAACTTTATCAAAGCTTTAAAATACTTAACTTTTTAGGAGATTGGCGGCTATGGAATCGATCCTGAAGCCACTTGACTTACTGGAGGAACAAGCCGGTGCCGGCACCGGAACCTGGCTGCCCTGCAGCGGGCCGCGGCTCAGCGCCGTATCGCCCATCGATGGTCGACAGATCGGTGCCATCCGTTCGGCCGGAAGGGGCGACTGCAACGCCGTCATTTCCCGTGCTGTGGAGGCTTTCAAGACCTGGCGCACCCTTCCGGCACCCCGGCGCGGCGAGATTGTCCGTCAGATCGGCGATGCTCTGCGGCTGCGCAAGAAGGAGCTGGGAGCTTTGGTCAGCCTGGAAACAGGCAAAATTCGGGCCGAAGGTGAGGCCGAGGTTCAGGAGATGATTGACATTGCCGATTTTGCACTCGGCCAGTCGCGGATGCTCTACGGTTTGAGTATGCACAGCGAACGGCCCGACCACCGGATGTACGAGCAGTGGCACCCTCTGGGTCCGGTCGGGGTGATCACCGCTTTCAATTTTCCGGTGGCCGTCTGGTCATGGAATGCCCTCATTGCTTTGGTTGCCGGTGACACCGTCATATGGAAACCATCCTCTAAGGCCGCTCTCACTGCGATTGCCGTCATGAAGATCGTTTGGCCCGTGCTGCGGCGCAACAACCTGCCCGAGGGTATCCTGAGCCTGCTCGCCGGGGGCCGTGATGCGGTCGGAGACCCCCTGATCAACGACCAGCGGGTTCCACTGATCTCGGCCACCGGCAGTGTCCGCATGGGGCGTCACGTTGCACGGACGGTGGCGGCACGCCTGGGACGGAGCCTTCTGGAACTGGGCGGCAACAATGCCATTATCGTGACACCCAGCGCCGATATCGAACTGGCCGTGCGGGCGATTCTTTTCGGAGCGGTCGGTACCGCCGGACAGCGCTGCACCACGACCCGGCGTCTGATCGTGCACGCGGACATCTACGAGCGGATTGCCGCCGAGCTTTTGAACGTCTACCGTCAGATCAAAATCGGCAATCCCTTGGAAGAGGGCGTTCTCATGGGACCGCTGATCGACACCGATGCTACGGCGGCCCTTCAGGCGGCACTGGTGCAGGTCAAGGACCAGGGCGGTAGGGTGCTTTACGGCGGCACGGTTCTCAGCGGCGGTCTTTACGATGCCGGTACGTATGTGACCCCCTGCATCTGCGAAGCCCGGGCCGACATGCCGATCGTGCAGGCGGAAACATTCGCCCCGCTGCTCTACTTGATCAAGTACGAAACCATCGAAGAGGCGGTAGCCTGCCACAACGCGGTTCCTCAGGGGCTCTCATCGGCCGTCTTCACACGCGACATCCGGGAATCGGAATTTTTTTTGAGCACCCGCGGCAGCGATTGTGGTATTGCCAATGTCAATATCGGTACCTCCGGGGCGGAAATCGGAGGAGCTTTCGGGGGGGAAAAAGAGACCGGCGGCGGTCGCGAATCCGGCTCCGACGCCTGGAAGGTCTACATGCGGCGCCAGACCTGCACTGTCAACTGGTCCAGTGAGCTGCCGCTGGCGCAGGGAATCTCCTTCACGCTCGGGTGAATTGGGGGGAATTGTCAAACCGGCGGAAAAGATAGGTGCTGTTCAGCCCAGCCGCTGGCCGCAAGCATCCTGTTTGATCGAGAAAGAATCTGTGCCATTTCGGCGTAGTTTCATATAAAGGTCTTAGATCATAACTTCTGCACAAGAAACGAAGACATGTTATTAAAGTGAAACCACTTGGTTCATCGGATATAGGGTTTCAGGTGTCAGGTGCCAGGTGTCAGCAACCCCCAAATCCTGAGATCCGCAACCTGAAACCTCATATGAAACTGAAAAGTTTCCTTTTCGATCAAACTGGATGCTTGCGGCCAAAAGCCTGCATTGATTGGGTAAGAAGCAGCATCTTGGCGCAATGATGGAAATGATGCGGCTCTGCCCGCGAGCCCGGCCGACCGGTGCCCTCTCGACGGTTGATATCGTTACACCTCGACCGGCTGTTCGACCGGGACGGTGACGACCGGCACCGGGGCGTTTCGGACCACCTTTTCGGCCGTGCTGCCCAGTCGGTAATGGCCTGTCTCGCCACTGGTCGACAATACCACTGCGTCGACTTTTTCTTTGTCAATCAGTTTGAGGATCTCTTGCGCGGGATCCCCTATTGCCACGTGTTTAATATAAAGGGGACATCCCTCCAGGGAGCTGGCGCAAAGCTCATCCAAACGGTTTTTGGCGGTTTTTTCTTCCCACTTCAGGATTTTTTCGATCTTTTCCTGCTGGAATTCCCCGTACCAGGACTTATGATTGGCAAGGTCTTGGATGACATACAGGACGTGGATTTCTGTGTTGTATTTCTCGGTCAGAGACTTGATAAAGGGAAGGGCTTTTTCAGCGCTACCTGAGAGGTCAGTCGGCCACAGAATCTTTTTCATTTCCATTGAAAACTCCTTATCGTTCCGGGTTCGATACTCTTTGGAAAGATAATAAAACTCCTGACGCGAATGTAAAGAGGTCGGTTGGATTCGAATGGCATCCCTTATCCTGGAATGATGTTGCGATAGGAAGGTTTACATATTGAAACCGATGCTGCGATTTTTTGTGGTGATGCTGCTGCTGACTGTGATGGGTGCGAACTCGGGTGCTCTGACCGAAGAAGAGACCCCGGAACCGCTGGCCGTCCGCTTGCAGAAAAAAATTGAGGCCGAACGACAACGGGCCCGGTTTACCTGCCGGGGTGAGCTGATCTGCGGAGTGGCGGACCTGCCTCTTTTCTATGCCCGGCGCGGGTTTCAACCGGCCTGGGCGGCCGATGCCACTCTGCACAATGCCGATTCTCTGGTTGCGGGCATTCACGCGGCACGCCGCGACGGTCTGCAGACCGAGGACTACCATTTGGCCCAAATCGAGCTCCTCCTTGGCGCGCTGGAACGGGACCGGTTTTTGGATTTACCGCCCGATCCGGACCTGCTCGTTGACCTCGATCTCCTCTTGACCGACGCCTTTTTGGTGCTCGGTTCGCATCTGCTGGGGGGCCGGGTTAACCCGGAGACCCTCCATGCCGAGTGGCTCGCTTACAATCCGAAGACGGATCTGGCCGGAATTCTGGAGGCGGCTCTTGCTGCCGGACAAATCGAGGCGGCCCTGGATCGACTGCGACCACCGCATGCCGGATATGCAGACCTGAAGGCAGCCCTGCAGCGGTACCGCGATATCGAGACCCGCGGCGGATGGCCGCCTCTGCCGGAAAATCTGTTGTCGCAGGAAGGCGATGTGGGTGATCACATTGCCCAGTTGAGGCAACGCCTGTCGGTCTCGGGTGATCTCGGCCTGCAGGAAAACCAGGAGGAGAACCGCTACGACGGGAACCTTGAAGGGACCGTACGGCGGTTTCAGGTGCGGCATGGGCTGCCGCCGACAGGTCGCATCGACAAGCAGACTCTTAATGAGCTGAATGTTCCGGCGGCTGTCCGCACCCGCCAGATCGAGTTGAACCTGGAAAGATGGCGCTGGATTCCGCATGAACTGGGTGCCCGGTACCTTCTCGTCAACGCGGCCGACTACAGACTGACCGTGTTCGAAAACGCGCAACCCCTCTGGGGCATGCGCGTCGTGGTCGGCAGGGACTACCGGAGCACACCGGTATTCAGTGCCGATCTGCAGTACCTCGAGATCAACCCCTACTGGAACGTTCCGCAGAAAATTGCAGTCGAGGACATCCTACCCAAGGTCAAGCAGAATCCCGAATACCTGATCCGTAAACATTTTAAGGTTTTTGAGGATTGGCGTGCCGGTGCAACTGAAATCGATCCCCTGACGGTCGACTGGTCAAAGGTGACCAAGAGAAATTTTCGTTTCAAACTCAGGAAAGAGCCCGGTCCATCAAACGATCTTGGCCGGATCAAGTTTATGATGCCCAACCGGTTTGCCGTCTATCTGCACGACACGCCCAACCGGAAACTGTTTAAAAAAAATTACCGCAGTTACAGCTCGGGCTGCATCCGGCTCGAAAAACCACTCGAACTGGCGGAATATCTGTTGAAAGACGATCCAAAATGGACCTATCAGAGCATCCTCAGGGCCGTCGACAGCGAACAGAACCGTATCGTGCGGCTAAAAAAAGCTGTGCCCGTCCATCTGCTTTACTGGACGGCATGGGTCGACCAGAAGGGGGTGGTGAATTTTCGCAAGGACATCTACAAGAGAGACCCTCGGCTGGACATGGCGCTAAAGGAAAGGCCGCCGCGCATCGAAATGGAGGCGTTGGGCCGGCAGATCAATCCCGGGACGGCTCAGATTTTGAGCTTCTCAGGTGTCGGGCCGTCACGGACAAAAAGCCGGTATACGTCCGAAAACGCGAAGAATGAAACACTTGTGGTCGTCACGCCGACGGGGCAGGGGTTTGGGGGAGTCGGGACGGCCTATTTGACGGATACTACCAGTAGCGCACCGGTCCGCAATCCACGTGAACGAAATCTGATTTCGGATAATAACCGACGCCGCCCGCCCGGAGATTGACGGCCGTTGCATGCACGGTGTTTGTCTTACAATCCGGCACACGAAAATCGATCGCCATGCCCTTGGTGTGAAAACTATGGGTTGCAACCCCGTTGCTTTTTCGGTGCAAGGCCGCATTCGTGGCCGGAGAGCGGTATCCGGAAATGATGTGAAACGGTCCCGGGGTGTCGAGCCGGCGGGACAGAGTGTAAAGGATTTCGAGCACGCGGGTGTCGATGGCTTTGATGTCCCCGGTACGGTGATCGCGCAGGATGTGTTTGATTTTTTTCAACGCTCCGGATCTGTACACACCATCCTGACAGTAGCAGACATCCAGATGCTCGCCGGTGTGGGTGTTGAAAAGCGACAGGTTTTTTTTCGAATTCAGGCTGTGAGTGACTGCGGCAATGGCGCATGCCGGCTCAAAGGTTGCCGCGACAGTCGCCAAAACTCCAAACTTGATGAATCCGCGTCGGTTTACCTGAAATCGATGGGGCGCGTCTGTCGATCGCTTGATAAAGCAGGACAATATTCTGAAGACCCCCGGCGTTTTTTTAACTCAGGTTGCGCGGTTTCCCGCCAGGCGGGATTCAGCGTTCTGGGTTCAAGGTTCAAAGGTTCTAACCGAATGAAACGGAGAACAATTCTTAGCAAGATTTGCGACAATCAACATAATCCGTTGGGTGAGAACCTATTGAAGCCCAAATAAAGGCAAGCATCCTGTGGTTGCAGCTGAATAGGAGTTCTCAACCCAGAACTCAGAACCCGGAACCGGTCAGTTGAAAAACAATTATATCCGGCTACGCTGGCGCTGTCAATACGGACAGCCGTATCGAGCAGAGCGGCGATAGAACTGCTTGCCTGAATCACTTCCACAATGCGAAAACCCTTTAGTCGCCTCTCCCGTGCCCATCCACGGTTTTGTAATAGCCATCGCTCAGTTTCTTGTCTCTTCTTGTTGTGATCCGCACCGATATCATTATTATATTTATAAATTTTATTTAGTAATATGTTAATAAAATTTATACATTATACTTGACAAAGATAAATGCGAATATATTTTTGTCATGAAAATGATGGTATGAGCGCCTTGTCTTTTGATTCCAAGCGATTCGGCGCTGCTAACTTTCAAACATGGAAGGAGGATTACGCAATGATTTACAGGAGAATGTTTGGTTTTCCAGGCTGGGGTGTGAGAAGTCCTTTTACAGAACTCGAGCAACTCAGAAGGCAGATTGGCCGAATGTATGATGAATACAGCGGCACGCCTTCTTTGAGAGGTCGAGCCGGGGTTTTTCCGCCTGTCAATGTTACCGAAAACCGCGAAAACTATTACCTGCGCGCTGAACTGCCCGGTATCAGGGCGGCCGATTTGGACATTCAGGCTACCGGCAACACGATCTCCTTGGCGGGAGAAAGAAAAATTACCGGTGTTGAAGAAAATGCCCGCTATCACCGCCGTGAAAGGGAAGCCGGTAAATTCTCGAGAGTCATCAGCCTGCCCGATGATATCGATACGGACCAGGTCAAGGCGAACATGACCGACGGCATCTTGACCGTTGTGGTCCCGAAGGCCGAAAAAGCGAAACCGCGCCAGATTACCGTGAAATAAGTATTACTGAAAGGGGGAATAACCATGGCAGACACTGAAAACAAAGAGTTGAAGGTCAGGGAAAAGCAGGAACTGGCCGCGCCGGCCGAGCAGACGAGATCGGGACTGGTGTTTACACCCCATGTCGATATCTATGAAACCGAAAAAGAGATCATTCTTGTGGCTGATATGCCGGGAGTAAAGACCAAGGATCTCACTATCGACCTGCGTGACGACACCCTCACCCTGTCCGGTGATATCGAACCCTTCGAAAACCCTGACGAACAGGATATGATGATCGAATACGAAGTCGGCAAGTTTTACCGTCAATTCACTCTATCCGAGGTCATCGATCAGAGTAAAATCGATGCCAACCTCAGTGACGGCGTGCTGCGGCTGGCCCTTCCCAAGGTCGAAAAAGCCAAACCACGCATAATCGAAGTGAAGGCCGGCTAAGCTTCCTTTCGGTTTTAATCGGTCGGGGCCCATTTTCTATCGGACAGGGTCCCGGCCCCGCA
>JARFQH010000222.1 GCA_029287875.1 Desulfobacteraceae bacterium
CTCGGATTCAACGAAACTCAACAACTCATCAAAGTCCGCATCGGTTTCCCCTGGAAAGCCGACAATGACCGTTGTCCGCAGAGCCGCCTCCGGCATCAGCCTTCGGATGCGTTCCAACATGAGACGCAGGTCATCGGGGCCGTAACGCCGTCCCATCTTCTTGAGGATCGACCGGCTGGCATGTTGAATCGGGATATCGAAATAGGAACAGATGTTCGCGTTTTGAGCCACCGCATTCATCAGCCTGTCGTCGATACTCTGCGGATGCCCGTAGAGAAACCTGATCCAGAAGGCATCTGTGCCTGAACCGTCCGGCAGGGCGGCAAGAGCTGTCAGAAGGCGTGCGAGGTCGGCCGGCGGTTTCAGGTCCTTGCCGTAAGCGGTTGTTTCCTGTGAGACCAAAACCAGTTCCCTGACACCGGTCTGAATCAGTTGCCGGGATTCGGCAACGACATCCTCGATCGACCGGCTCTTCCGCCGGCCGCGCAGCCTGGGAATAATGCAGTAGGTGCACTGCCGACTGCATCCCTCGGCAATCTTCACATAGGCCATCCAGCGGTTGCTGCGCTCCCGCGACACACCTGCCCCCGATGGTGAAAGTGAATCCGGATCCGGTAAAAGGCACTTGGCCGTATCCAAGTGTCCCTGGACCGCTGCGACAATTCGATCGAATGCGCCGGTTCCCAGAAAAACATCCACCTCCGGAATAGCCCTGGTGATCTCTTGCCGGTATCGCTCCGGCAGGCAGCCGGTCACGATCAGCCGCCTGCAACGGCCCTCATTTTTGTGTGCCGCCAATTCCAGAATCGTGTCGATCGATTCATCGGCCGCCGATTCGATAAAGCTGCAGGTGTTGACGATGATCACCTCGGCGTCACCCGGAGTGTCGGTAAAAAGCGCGCCGACCTGATTTAACCGCCCCAGCATGATCTCGCTGTCGATCTGGTTTCTGGCACATCCGAGGCTGGTGAGATGGACGATCATAAAGAGCTACTATCACAGATGAAATTGGAAACAAAGACCGGTCGGCGGCTCCTGCCGGTGGCGGCGATCGGCAGGCCCGGCCGGACACACCAATCGAAAAGGGTTGCCCTCTATCTCGGGCAACCCTTTGATGCAAACGAAACCGGCCGTTGATAAAATCAGGGTCGCGGACCTCAACCCTTCGCCTTTTTCACTTCTTCCGTGATCAAGGGCACGATCTCGAACAGATCGCCCACCACGCCGTAATCGGCCTTGGAAAAAATCGGTGCCTCCGCGTCCTTGTTGACGGCCACGATCACCTTTGAAGACGACATGCCGGCAAGGTGCTGTATGGCACCCGATATGCCGCAGGCAATGTAGAGGTTCGGAGAAACCACCTTGCCGGTCTGTCCCACCTGGTCGGAGTGGGGGCGCCATCCTTCATCGACCGCCGAACGCGATGCCCCCACGGCACCGCCGAGTGCAGCCGCCAGAGCTTCGATGAGGCTGTAATCCGAGCCTCCCATGCCCCGGCCGCCGGAGACAATGATGTCGGCCTCGGTCAACTCGACCTTCTCGATTTCAAGAGTCTTTTCGACAAACTGAAGTCTATTTTCTCCGGGATCAACGGCGGTCTTTTCAATTGCAGCCGCTTTGGCGGATTCCGCAATGCTGATGGCGTTCGGTCGCGTGGCGACGATTTGAGGTTTCCCGCTCAGCGCGACTTCCGCCAGCACCTTGCCGCCGTAAAGCGGTCGGGTAGCGACGATGTTGCCGTCATCGACCCGCACCGCCACGCAGTCCATGGCAAGGCCGGCATTCAGGCGCGCAGCCAGCCGCGCGGCCAGATCTTTGCCCTGGGTCGAGGCGCCCATGATAACAACTTGGGGATCGACTTCGCCAATCACACCCGCAGCAACGGTGGTATAAGCGTCAGTCAGGTATTCCGCCAGGCGCGGATGGTCTGCCACAATGATTCTGTCGGCCCCGTATTTTCCGAGTTCACCAGCTGCGGTCTCAACACCGGAACCCATCACCAGCGCGGCCAGGTCGGTGCCCATGCCGTCCGCAATCCGCCGGCCTTCACTCAAGGCTTCGTAAGTGACTTTTCTAAAATGTCCGTCTCTATGCTCTGCAATGGCTAAAACGCTCATATCAGTCTCCATATAAATTTTTTTGCAAAAAATTTATGAATTGGCTCAGTGACCAGTCAAAAATGGTAGATTTCGGTTCAGGCCAAGGCCGCAGTGTTTTTGCAAACGGAGGCGTAGCGGGCTACGTCGAGGATTGCAAAAAACGAGAACGCCGGCCTGGACCGAAAAATGCCGTTTATGACTGGGCGCTTATAGGACTTTGGCCTCTTCCGCCAGCAACCGCACCAACGTCGCTGCTTTCTCGGCTGCGGTTTCGCCTTCGACCATGCGACCGCCTTTTCTTTCAGGCGGCAGTTTCAGGGAAATGAGCTTTGTTTTCGGCTCCCCCAGTTCCGCCGCTTCTAGGCCGATGTCGGCGAGGGTTTTGGTGGCCAGCGGTTTTTTCTTGGCTTTCATGATCCCCGGCAAGGAGGCGTAGCGCGGTTCGTTCAGCCCACGCTGGGTGGTAAAAAGAGCCGGCAGCGGCGCCTCGATCACGACCACACCCCCCTCGATCGTTCGTCGGCACCTGATCTTACCATCGCTGATTTCCTGCTTGTTGACCACTGATATGTTGGGTATTTCCAGCAACTCGGCAACGGCGGTGCCCACCAGATAATTGTCGTCATCAACGGCCCGTTGTCCGGCAATGACGATATCGTAAGGAATCTTTTTTAAAGCCGCCGCAAGGATCCGCGCCACCCCCAACCCGTCGCAGTTGAGGGCTGTGGGGTCATTGATCAAGATGCCTTCGTCGGCACCCATGGCCAGGGCCGTTCGAATCGCCTCGGTGGCTTTATCGGGTCCGACGGTGAGGATGGTGACCTTGCCGCCATGGGCTTCCTTGATTCGCAGCGCCTCTTCAACCGCAAATTCGTCATAAGGGCTGATGACCCATTTTAGATCGGCCGTTTTAATTGACACACCGTCTTCGGCAATGTCGATCATCGACTCGGTCGCAGGAACCTGTTTCAACAAGACCACAATTTCCACTTCTTTTTCCTTTCTTCCTGATATCCGCTGGTTAGCGGTTTAAAGGGATCGTAGCCCCGGTGCCGCCGGGGGGTCGAGCGAAGAGGTTTGTGTTGCGTAAGCTCTTTAATTAAATGGATTTTGAGGAAAAACCCTACCGGACTGGGCCATTATTGTCAAGCACTGGTTTCGCACCGGTTTCTTTCAATTGGCCGCTTGAAAAGCCTTTGAATAATGGTCGATCAGCGTTCCGTCGGCCTGCATCACCACAATCAGGCAATCCACCCCTTCGAGCCGGTTGACCAGTTCGATCCCTTTATCCGGTCCCATCACAATCAGCGCCGTTGCCAGGCCGTCGGCAAAGGTGCAATCGGCGGATAGAACCGTTGCGCTGACGACCCCATTCGCCACTGGATAACCGCTGCGCGGATCAATCACGTGGGAATAGCGTTTTTGGTCGATTTCGAAAAAGTTGCGATAGTCTCCGCTGGTGGCCATGGCCCCATTCGTCAGGCCGACGACCTTGTAAACCTGGTCCAGCGATGCTTCTTTTCTCGGGGTATTGATACCGACCCGCCAGGGAAGGCCGTCTTTGCGGTGCCCGCCGGCGTATACCTCACCGCCGATTTCCACCAGAAAATTCTCGATGCCGCTGTCTCTCACAAGCGCGGCAATCTGGTCAACGCCGTATCCTTTGGCAATCGAGGCGAGATCGAGGTTCACGGCGGCTTTTCGCTTGACCAGGAACCGATTGTCAACGATCTGAATGGCATCGAATCCAACGGCCTTCAACCGCTGCCGCACTGCCGCCGGCGGCGGGGGAATCGTCTTCATTCCTTCGGTCCCGAAACCCCAGAGATCGACCAGCGGCTTTACCGTTCCGTCCCACGCGCCGTCGGTGATGGTGAAAACTTTTTGGGCCATCTGAATGACCCGCATGAAATCGGGTGAAACCCGGAATTTCTCATCGGCAGTCGTCAGGCGATTGAACCGACTGATTTCACTGTCGTCCCTGTAAGTGGACATGCTCTGGTTGATTTCATCCAGTCGTTTGTCGATCTGCGACTGCAGGCCGGAAACCGGTTGAAGGTAACCGGTGACCAGCTTGACACTGTAAGTGGTTCCCATTGTCCGTCCGGTGAAGACCGTTTCCCTGCGGGCATTACAACCGGCGGGCATTAAGCACAGCAAGGCGATGACGGTGACAAAAAACCACCTGCCTGTCTCGATGCGCTGCCGTTGGAAGCCTTTCAACCCTTCAATCATAACAACCTTTATCATTTTTCCTTTAACCAAGATGATTGTGTTGTTTGCTCGAGCAATCCGGCGGCCCGCTCGAGTAGGGCCGGAGCGGTTTCCTGCTGTTCGGGAGAAAATTCGGAGAGCCCGAAAGCGATCTTGAGCTGAATCCCGTCTTTGGCATCGTGGCGATTCTGCACCAGAAACCGCAGCCGATTGCATATCATCCGGGCCTTTTCAATCGCCGTCTGTGGAAACAGCACCCCGAAGATCTGCGGGTCACACCGCCCCAGCAGGTCGCAGCTGCGAACATTACGGGTCAGCGTTTCACTGACGGATTGCATGATGGTCTCTTTTTGCCATAAATCCAAGCGGGTATCGGCAGTGTCGAACTCGATCTTCATCAGGCACAGCGACAGGTGGGTCTGATATCTTCGGGCCCGCTGGATTTCCTTGTTCATCTGGCTGGTAAAGCTTTCCCGGTTGCTCAACCCGGTGGCATCGTCCAGCACCTTGACGTCCGACAAACAAGTGGTGAGCCTTTCGACCCGGCCGCAGAGAATCGTCAACAAATTGGTCATGAACTTGCGGGCCGTGGGCGGATACAGCCACTGCAGCCGCTTGATCATCTTCCAGTTGATCGGCAGAAGTTCAACCGGTTCGCAGGCCACGACGGTCGCCGATCTTGGAGCGGAGCGCAGGAGACCCATTTCACCCAGAACATCTCCGGCCCTCATCCGGTTGATCAGCCGCTGGCTGCCTGAATCCAAGCAGGCATCACGTTCGATAGTGGTATCGATGACGTCCATTGTCCCCGAGATAATCGTGTACATCGAATCGCTGGGTTCCCCCTTGTGGAAGAGGACCTCGCCGGCCGCGATTCTTTTTAAGGATCCGGCCATGATGAGGGAATGAATCTCGGTGCGGGAAAAACCCTTGAAGAGTGGAATACCCTTTGCGGGTTCCTGACCGAGCTTCAAGCGCACGAGGTCCCACAAGGTGACCAGTTCGACGTGCTGCATCAGCGAGGGAAGCAGGATGAGATCACCGACAAGGGCTGCCAGCATTGTGATCGTCATCATGATGCCGAAGACGACCGTCGGTTTGAAGCTGGAAAACATCAGGATCGAAAATCCGACGCAGATGGTCAGGGTCGTAAAAAAAATCGGTCTTCCGATCTGCTTGAGAGTATCCCTTACGGCCCGTTTGTCATCGAGGTCTTTTCTAAATTCGCGGTTGTATCTGAACAAATAGTGTATGGTATCGTCGACCGCCAGCCCGATGGCAATGCTGGCGATGAGGCTGGTCACCATCGACAGTTCGATGCCGAGCCACCCCATGATGCCGAAATTGACCACGATCGGAAACAGGTTCGGTAAAATGGCGATCGCGCCCACCTTAACCGATAGAAAAAGAACAAACATGATGGTAAAAATCAGAATCATCGTCAGAGAAAGACTCTTGACCTGGCCATTGGTCAAATGCTGACTGCTGGCGGAAATGACGATTCCAAACCCCGTGACATCCCACGTCAGATCTTTGGCGAAACTCTGCCGCATATGCGCGATTATTTTATCGCGGGTTTCTAAAAACTCCCGTGAACTCGACAGATGGGTCAGCAGCACGATGTTCGTCTTGGACAGATTCGGGCTCATGAAACGGTCGAACATGTCCTGACCGAGTATAGTCGCGTAATTGTTGATCACCATTCGGGATTCGAACCCTTCTTCGGGCAGGGCGTAGAACTTGGGATCGAATTCATTGAGAACATAGTTCACCAGCTTCATGTAATCGGCAAATGATATGGCTTTATCGACACCGGGCAGGGTCACCAGAAATTCCTGTATACGAACAATATCGGAAACGTGTCGGGGATCTTCAAAGTAGTCGTTGTCCTTGCTCTCCACAACAACGTTTATTGGAAAACTCCCTGATAGATCCCGGTAAATGTCGTGAAAATGTTGTATGACCGGCGTCTCTGATTTGAAATAGCCAATCGGATTGGTCTCGACGCGAATGCGCAGGATCCCGATCGAACAGATCACCACGATAGCGCCCAGGATAGGAAGGGCAACCTTTTGTTTGTTCAGGTCGATGTGAATGACTTTTTCGATGAACCGATCGAAAAAATCGGGCGCCCTTTTTTCCCGGTATCGCTTCTCAAGGGGCAGGGGGATAAGCGCCAGGGCGGCCGGAAGAACACCGAGGGTAATCACCAGCAGGCTGAACATGCCGAAGCAGGAAAATAATGCGAACTCACGGATCGTCGGGATGCGGTTGACCAAGAGGGACCCAAGACCAATGATGGTCGTCAAAACCGCCAAGGCCGTTGGAAACGAAATGTTCGTGAACGTCGCTTTCGATGCCGCTTGCGGTGAATCGGCCTCGCGAATGCATGTCAGATATTCCGAGACGATATGAAGACAGTACGCCGTTCCGACGGCGATGAGAAATACCGGGACGATCATGGTGAGCATGGACAACGGGATCTTTAACAAGGCCATCAAACCGAATGTCCAGACCAGCGCCAGAGAAACGCAAACGAGGGGGATGAGAATATATTGGACTTTCCGGAAGAGGAAAAAGAGGATAACGGCTATCAGAAGAAAGGTAATCGGCGGCAGCCGGAAAAAATCTTTCTCGGTGAACCTGACGAGGGCTCGAGAAATCAGCGGCATACCGACTTGATAGATTGATAAGTCTTTTCCGGCCGTTGAAATGAGCCGTTCCACTTGCGGAATAATCCGATCCGGTTCGCTATCGGACTTCAGCACCAGAGTCAAGGCCGTTGTTTTGCGGTCGTCTGAAAAGAGATTTTTATCGAACAGACGCACGGAAGAGACAACCGCAGCAAATTTATCCAGACGCCACTTTCCGGAAAGATCGACCGCCTGTTTGATCCCCGGCAGGCTGACGACCCGGCGCACACCGTCAATTTTCGAAACGGCTTCGGCAAGTTCGCCGATTTTGGCAAACGTTGCGGTCTCGAATACGTTGTCGGCCTTGACGA
Source organism: Desulfobacteraceae bacterium (assembly GCA_029287875.1). Classification (GTDB taxonomy): domain Bacteria; phylum Desulfobacterota; class Desulfobacteria; order Desulfobacterales; family SG8-13; genus JARFQH01. The sequence continues at coordinate 7,318 of JARFQH010000222.1, forward strand.
CGATGCGGATGATCTCATCGGAACCAAAGAGTTTTTTAAAGTCCTGATAGCGGACGGTTTCCGGGAGGTCCTCGATCTCGAGGTCGTAAATGGACGTCTTGAATGAGAGGTGGGGAATTTGCCAGGCAAAGAAGACGGAGACCGCCAGGGCTATCCCTATGACAGCCGCAGGTCGTCTAATAGTCCATTCCAGATAGCCGCTTGGAGAAAGAAGTTTGGCGATCCTGCTTCGCATAACCAAGAGTCACCCTGTTTGCGGTTTGTCGGCAGGTGCGAGCGCGAAGATGAGGTACTGGAAACAGACTTTTACTTAAATAACAGTTAAGTGTCAAACCGAAAAAAAGCTGCGATTCATCGCCAAGTGGCCGAACCGGCGTACTGCCTCAACAGATTCGCGGCAATTGCTCGCCGGTCAACATGTCCACGATGCGGTTGCCGCCGATTCTGGTTTGCATGGTCACCCGCCCCGGATAATCGCCTACCACTTCACCGATAACGGCGGCATCCCGGCCGTATTCGTTCTGCCGAATGACTTCCAAAATGCGGCCGGCATGCTCCGGCGCCACGAATGCCAGCAGTTTGCCCTCGTTGGCCAGATAGAGCGGATCAAAGCCCAACAGTTCGCAGATTCCGACCACTTCCCTCTTGAGCGGGATCCGGTCCTCGAAGATGGTCACTCCCACCTGAGACTTTCGTGCGATCTCATTCAACGCCGTGCCGACGCCGCCCCGGGTAGGGTCCCTCAAAACGTGAATCGACGGACTGGCGGAGAACATATCGGCCACCATTTGGTTGAGCGGCGCGCTGTCACTGGTCAACGCCGACTCGAAAGTAAGCCCCTCGCGCTGGGTGAGGATGGTAACGCCGTGATCGGCCATCGTGCCGCTCAAAATGACGCGATCGCCGGCACAGGCTTTTGTGCTGCCCACATCAACCCCTACCGGGATGAGTCCAAAGCCGGAGGTGTTGATAAAAATTTTATCGGCCGCGCCTTTGGGCACCACCTTGGTGTCGCCCGTGACAACGGTCACCCCGGCCTTGCGTGCGTCGGATCCCATACCCAACAGAATCCGCTCCAGATCGGCCATCGAAAATCCTTCTTCGATGATCAGACCGACACTCAAATAAAGCGGCGAACCGCCGCACATGGCGATGTCGTTGACCGTGCCGTTGATGGCCAAGTCGCCGATGTGCCCGCCCGGAAAAAATATCGGATCCACGGTATAGGAGTCGGTGGTGAAGGCCAGCCGCCGGCCGTCCAGTTCGAGTATGGCACCGTCGTTGAGGTCGGCCAGGATCGGGTTGTCAAAGACCGGCAGCAAAATATCGGTCATGAGGCTGTGGGATATCTTCCCGCCGCTGCCGTGGTCGAGCGTCACCTTTTCAAACTTCATATTTTCACCGATCTTGATGATAGCGATAATACGCCGCACACGTCCCTTCGCTCGACACCATGCAGGGCCCGACCGGATCGATGGGCGTGCAGACCTTTTTATACAAAGCGCACTCCGGCGGAATTTTGGAGCCGGTGAGAATCTCGCCGCAGGCACATCCTTTCGGTTCCTTGGCCTCGGGAAGTGCCAGCGCAAACATTTTTTCGGCATCAAATGCCGCATAGGAGTCTCTGATCTTGAGACCACTGCCGGCGATCACCCCGATACCCCGCCAGGCCACGCCGGCCGTTTTGAAAACCTCCTGAAGGAGTTTCCGAGCAGCCGGATTACCCGCATCCGTCACTGCCCGACCATAAGCGTTTTCCAATGCCGGTGCGCCCGTTTCGACCTGTTCGACAAGCATGGCGATCGCCTGAAGTAAATCGGTCGGTTCGAAACCGGCCACTACGCAAGGGATCAGGTGCGTTTCGAAAAAGTCCCGGTAGCCGTCCAACCCGATGATGACCGACACGTGACCGGGTAGAATAAACCCGTCGACGTTGACGCCGCTCAACGACATCAGGGCAGTCAGGGCCGGGGGCACCAGTTTGTGCGCCGAATAGACGAAAAAGTTGTCCAAGCCCGTCTGCCGGGCAGTCACGATGGCTGCGGCAATCGTCGGCGCAGTGGTTTCAAACCCAACTCCGAGAAAGACGACTTTTTTGTCCGGATTCTTGCGTGCGACATCGACCGCATCCATGGTGGAATAAACGATCCGGATATCGCGCCCTTCGGCGCGTTGCTTCTGTAGCGATGAAACCGTTCCCGGGACCCGCATCAGGTCGCCGAATGTCGTGATGATAACGCCTTCTGTCCTTGCCAGGGCAATGAAGGCATCGATTTCCGACTGGGCGGTTACGCACACCGGGCAACCGGGCCCGGATAGAAGTGAGATCGTTTCCGGCAGGAGTGATCGAATCCCGCTTCTAAAAATCGACACGGTATGGGTACCGCAGACTTCCATCAGTCTGATTTTTCGGGTGCTGATCCGGCGAATCTTTTCCGCCAGCGACCGGGATAGATCGGCACTCCGGTATTCTTCAACGTGTTTAAGTGACATGGTCGCCGTCCGTTGCCTGAACTGACATGATCACCAAAACCCAATCGGGTTCGCTGCGAATGGGGTTCAAAATAAAATTCTCCCTGAGAACTCTGGCTCGACGCCTCAAGCGATCTGTGATCTGGTTGCCGTTGTCGCGGCGATGATCGCCTGACCCAGGCTGAGGCCGCCGTCGTTGGTCGGCACTTGTGTGTGCGTATACACTTTGAACTTTTTATCTTCAAGTGCGCGCACCAATCCGCCCAGCAAGATGGCGTTCTGAAACACCCCACCGCTGAGCACCACCCGGGTCAGTCCGGTGTCTCTGCGCAGATGATCGCATAAGTCGGTGAAAAGCCGCACCAGCGTCAAATGGAAACGCGCGCTGATGAGTGCCGGTGCGGTTCCCTGCAGCAGGTCCTCGACCACGGCACGGATGATCGATGCGGTCGGTATCTGCGCGGGAGCCCCGGAGGTCCAATGACAATCGTAGGAATAATCGGCCGACGATGCGGCCATCATCTCAAGTTCCATGGCGGCCTGGCCTTCGAAGGCCACCTCGTTGCGGAGGCCGGCAAGGGCGGCGACACCGTCGAAAAGGCGTCCCAGGCTGGAGGTCAGCGGCGCGTTGATCCGTTTTTTGATCATCTCCAGAATAATGGTCACTCGGGCGCCGTCAATGCCGCGCAGAAAGGGGAGTGGTAAATCTTCCAGTGCATCACCGTAAGCCGCATACAGGTAGCTCAGGCCCATGCGCCAGGGCTGCTTGATGGCGGCCGTGCTTCCGGGCATCGGCAGATAGGCGAAATGTGCGGCCCGGTCAAACTTCTGCTCATCCGCCACGAGCACTTCACCGCCCCATATGGCGCCGTCAGAACCGTAACCGGTCCCGTCGAAGGCCAGCCCGATCACCGGCCCGTCGATGCGGTTCTCCGCCATGGCACTGACAACATGTGCGTGGTGGTGCTGCACGGCCGCTTTCTGAACGCCTTCCTGCTCCAGGGCCCAGCGGGTGCTCAGGTAATCGGGGTGCAGGTCATAGGCGAGGATTTCAGGCTCGATTTTCAGGATGCGCTGCATGTGACGAATGGTGAGCCGGAAGAAATCCTCGGTGGCCGTGTTTTCAAGATCACCGATGTGCTGGCTCACAAAAGCCTGGTTGCCCCTGGTCAGACAGATTGTGTTTTTGAGTTCCGCACCACAGGCCAGCACCGCAGGGACTTTTTGCCGCAGAAATACCGGGACCGGCACGAAGCCTCTGGATCGCCGGATGA
>JARFQH010000235.1 GCA_029287875.1 Desulfobacteraceae bacterium
CGGCACCGTACCCGGAATTCCCGCTACAGAAGGTCAAACTGGCAATGGCAATCGGGGACAAGGGGTATTATCGCCTGAGCCAGATCCAGCTTCGGCATTTATACCAGACCGGCAAAAAGGCCGGGCTGAGTGTGCAGGATACGGATAATCTCTTCTCGGATCTGAGTACACGGACGGAGGGTGCCATCACTGAGGTGGCCGCACTGGCCGCTGAGGCCGGTATCCCGGAGTCGACAACCGGCCCGATACTCGAGGGGGTGAGAAAACGGGCGGGAATGATTGTAAGTGCATGATTCGTAATTGATGAGAATCGACTGAAAGCCATGCCACAACTCGAACACATTGAAGCCATCGAAAAACGCCTGTGGACCGCGGCAGACACCCTGCGCGCGAACTCCAACTACGCCAGCAACGGTTGGCCGGGCGCCAAGAACAAGCTCAACATGCCAGTCATTCACAACCTGCGACGTGACCCCTTTGAACGCTATGCCGACAAGAACTGGGCGGTTGGTTCATCGGATTACATGATGTCGTTCTTTGCCCGGGAATTCTGGCGTTTTGCCTTCGTGCAGAAGAGGGTGGCAGAATTCTCTAAAACGGCTATCGAATTTCCGCCAATGCAGAAGGGCGCTTCGTTTAACCTGGAAGCCGTCAAAGATCAGATCGAGGCCGCAGTGAAGTCTCACCATGGACAATAACATCCGCTTGCCCAACGACCATACGGCTGCTAACAAAATGAATCGGGATAGGCGCCGGGTTGCCCCGGCGCTCTGCCACGGCTTTAAAAGCGTTTGTTGAAAACGCTTATGTCAATCCGGTCGCCGGTTTGTTGCTGTTTTCTATTTCACCGTTAGAAGCCATACGCGCAATCGACGAAGATGAAATAGGTGCTCATCACGGTGTTATGGTATTCGGCCTCATTAAGGTCTCAAGCGCAATGCCTGAGACATTAGAAGGGCTCGCTATCGACATCGAAAAATGTCATGTCTGCGGTGGCAGCATGAAAGTCATCAAAACAACGGTATACCAACCATGTGCGTAGGAGTATGCTATGTTACACCACCTTCCAACTTCCACCTTCAATCCGGCACCTGCATTGACTCTGACAGAACAAGGGAGATTAGACCCGTGAAACAATTTCGTCCGACTAAACTGATTTCTCCATTCCTCGTTTTGGCATTGACATCGGTATTAGGCGTGCAGGCATCACCCTATGACATGGGAGAAGTGACGGCAGAGGACCTGGGTGGTGACCCGGTTTATTCACCTTACGTCGGCCGAGCCTATCCCGACCAGGTCCTGTTCGGTGATTCGCACTTTCACACCAACCTGTCTTTCGATGCCGGGCTGATCGGCACCTCGCTGACCGTCCACGAGGGCTACCGCTTTGCCCGTGGCGAGAAGGTCCTCTCCAACACCGGGCAGCCGGTGCAGCTGATCCGGCCGCTGGACTTTTTGGTGATCACCGATCACGCAGAATTCATCGGCCTGGCGCCGATGATTCAAGAGTCCAACCCGAAGCTGCTGGCCGATCCCTGGGGCAAGTCGATACACGAATTGTTCAACTCCGGTCCTGAAGGTCGAATGCAGGCATTCGCCGAAATTATCAAGATCGGCACGGTCACAATGGAGAACCCTTTCAGCAGCGAGGATGCGGCCCGAAGCATCTGGCAGGACTTTGTCGAGATCGCCGACACCTATAACGAGCCCGGCCGCTTCACCACGATGACCGGTTTCGAGTGGACCTCGACGCCGAAGGGCGACAACCTGCACCGCGTCGTGATCTTGGCCGATGGCGCCGACAAGACCAGCCAGATCATGCCATTCTCGACTTTCGACAGCCAGGATCCTGAGGACCTTTGGGCGTACCTAGCCGGCTATGAGCAAAAGACCGGCGGCCGCGCGATGGCCATTCCGCATAACGGCAACCTGAGCAACGGCCTGATGTTCAATGAAAAACGCTTCAACGGCAAACGAATGAACCGAGAGTACGCTGAAAAGCGCTCGAAGTGGGAACCGCTGTACGAGATGACGCAGATCAAGGGTGATGAAGAGACACACCCGGCACTCTCGCCCGAGGACGAATTCGCTGACTTCGAGATCTGGGACGTCAGTAATATCAGCGGCACCGCACCCAAGGAAGACTGGATGCTGCAGTACGAATATGCCCGCTCGGTGCTCAAAGTCGGGCTGAAGCTGGGCGATAAACTCGGCGTCAACCCCTTCAAGGTCGGCCTGGTGGGCGCCACCGATACCCACACCGCGCTGGCCACGACGCGCGAAGAGAACTACTTCGGCAAATACCAGAAAACCGAGCCTTCGCCGGACCGCCACAACAACGAGGTCATCCCTGCCGATGATCCGGCGCTGCGCATCATGACCTCGCAGGAGCAGGCCGGCAGCCTGATGGCGGTGTGGGCGCGCGAGAACACCCGCCGTGATATCTTCGATTCGATGCGGCGCAAGGAGGTCTACGCGACCACCGGCACCCGCATCCGCGTGCGCGTGTTCGGCGGCTGGGATTTTGCACCCGAGAACGTAACTACAGCGGATTTCGCGGCCAAGGGCTACCGCAACGGCGTACCGATGGGCGGTGACCTGACAA
>JARFQH010000238.1 GCA_029287875.1 Desulfobacteraceae bacterium
AATTCTCGAGACCTTTAAGGAAGGCCTATGCCGGCCGTTGCACTTTTTTCCCGATTTATCGCTGCACTTCCTGAAGTTGACGGTTGAAAGCGGTAAACCGGTGAATGCCGCCATCGATATGGTCCAAAAAAAATGGGTCGGCACCGATTTCCAGAGGGGCGTGTCGGAAGATCCATACTACCGGTTGTGTTTTGGCAGCAGTGATCCGATCGACGATCAATTCGAAGGGTTGGCGGAAAAAATCGTTGCGCCTCTGTTGCGGCACGTCGAAGAACTGCCCTGAGGGTCTGTGTCAGGAGGGGGCTATTTCAAGCATGATTTTTTCCACCGCGTCCAAGGCGGCTTCCATGACGACGCCGAGATCCTTTTCCCCAAGCGCCAGACGCTCCATAACGGTGTCATCCACCATGTACATGACCGCATCGATGCCGCTTTGGATATGACCGACCATGCTCATGGCGGCAGCCATGTTGGCGATGGTGTCGGCCATGGATACGATAGAAACGAGGTCGTCATCCGCTGCGGCGCTTGGGCGATGGTGATAAAGGATCGCTTTGGCAAGCGTGTCCGGTATCTGCCACTGCCGACAGATGTCATAGCCGATTTCGGCGTGATCGAAGCCGAGAATCCGATTTTCTGCGCTCAGGAAGGTCTTGTCGCCGGCAGCCATAAATTCGTCGAACAGGCTTTTGCGGTTCAGCACCGGTCGGTCGAGCACCAGTTTGCCGACATCGTGGATGAGCCCGACTGAAAAGGCGTCGTTTTCGAGTTGCGGCATGTGTCGCTGGGCCATTATTTTCGATCCGAAAGCGACCGTCATGGAGTGGCGCCACAGTTCTCCGGAGTCCATCGCGTAACCGTACAGCTTGTTGCCCAGCAGACTCGAGGTGCCGGCCAGTGTGATCAGTTCGCCTAAGGCCTTGTCACCCAAAACGACCGCTGCATGTTGTATCGAGGAGACTTTGCCGCTCATACCGTAATAGGCCGAGTTGGCCATTTTCAACACTTTGGCCGCGATCGCCTGGTCGGTTTCTATCAATTCGGCCACCTTACTGGTACTCGAATTGGGATCTTCCATGATTTCATGGGCCTTGAAGACAATCTGAGGTATGGACGGCAGTCCACTCAGATTAGATAAGATCCTATTTTTGAGCTCTTCAGCGGTTTGCTGGTCATCCGCTGGCGCCGATGTCGGCGCTGCCGCAACACTGGTTTTCTCCGCCGTCGCTGCATCGCCGGAGGCGTTATCGCCCAGGTTGAGCTCGATGCGATGACCACAATCCGGGCAGGGAAAAGCCAATTTTTTTGTGGATGGAAGTTTGCCATCGGGAATGGTGTAGGTCTTGTGACAACTGCTGCACGAAAAATTCATCCTTACGATCACCTCTGCTGTTAGGGCCCCAGCAAAAAATAAATCCACATCTTGCTTGTCTTTTGGTCCGTCTACTGCGTTACATCCACCGACACGTATCTCGATATGCGCCGCTGGCTGTGCCTTGTAGCCGAACCCAAATCCGGCGCAATCTTGTGGAATTATTTCTTACCGTGACCCTTATTGGTCTCCAGCCTGGATGGAAAGATACCGGTTTCAAACGTTCCCTATAAGTGAAACCAGTCGGTCAAAAGCGCCTTGATCTGATGCCGGACGACCCTATCGTCGGCGGGTGAAAAGAGTCCGACACGCAGCGAGATTTTGGCCCCGTCCCCCCATGGCCACCAGACCGCAAAAAGGATCACACCGCCGCTGTCCACAGCGGTGAAGATCTTTTGCCCCGGCATGATGCCGAAGACTCTGTTGAAATAGCTCGAGAAGTGCGGCGGGGCCTTGTCTATGGAGGCCATATCCCATTGGTCGTCGAATTCCAGTGTCATCGGGATATACACCAGGTCCAAATCGCTGCGGTCGAAAACCACCAGTGCAGTGCCGAAAACCTCATCCCAGCACCAGGTGCAGTGAGACGGCACGTTCAGGCTGATCTTGGAGCAAATACCGCTGAATTTTTGCTGCATTGTCGACATCATCTCGGCTCCTGGTTTCTGCAAATAACAAAGGTGTTGCCCAGGCCCTGACCTCCGGCAGGCAACCCGGTCAGACGGCGGGCACACCGAACCATGGTTGCCACTGCAGGAATCATGCCGACCAGGAACCAACGAAATGACCATCGACTGCGGTGCGATACGGTGAATAAGGCTGAACTGTTGCAGCGCCACCACCCTGCCGGCTTGACACCACGGTCAGACCGACGTCAAAACTTTGACCCGTTACCGCAGGGCGGAAACCACTGTCGTGTCGTGTCATTTTTGAAGTGTATCGACTGCCTTGAGCAGGGTTGAGGGATGAAAGCAATTTGAGGTTTCAGGTGTCAGCCCAGCCGCCGGCCAAAAAAACGGCCGGTCAAATCGAAAAAGAAACTGATGAACATCGAACATCGAACGTCCAACATCGAATAATGAATTCTTGCAATTTAAAAAAAGGCTGTGCAAAGCGAAACCATCCTTCGAAATTCTCGGTCTTTAGATCACGTCTTCACCGTGATTCGCTTGTTTATAAATCGATGAAGCGTAGCGTCATCAATAATCGACGCTCGATGTTGGGCGTTCGATGTTCGACGTTCAATATATTTACTGTTCCGGCCGCGTGAAGTTTCACACGAGGTGTCGGCTATTTAAATTTCAAACGCGAGGTTTTTTTCGGTGTTTGCGAAAACCGGCGGCAATCCAGAGAATGCCCCAGAAAAGGGCCACAGGACCGGCACCGGCGTAAAGGTAGGGGGGGAGATCCCGATGCCAGGGTTCAAAATAGACCGCCGCCAGAAAAAGCCAGGCGATCGAGCCCAGAATGGCCAACCGCAAGGGGCCGGAGAATTTCAGATAAGGGCGGCGTCTGCCCCGACCATTGGCAACAGGTGTTTGTCGGCGACCGGTTATGCGCGGCAAAAAAACGATGGCCAGCACGATAAGAAGTATCAGCAAAATTTCCTGGATACCGGAAAACATGAGTCTCCTTCGAATACCAGCGGCTGCCGAATGTCATTAAAGCTGCGGCTGAAGAAGCCCATCGATTCATAGATTCGATGACGAATTTGAGAATCGAAGCACTCAGGTCCACCACCTTTTTTGGCTCAAATGGATGGAGGTGTGTACCACAGGCGGCCGGCTTTCGCAAATCACGGACAGCGTGGTCGAAATCGACCGCGGCCGTAAAGGATCGTTTCTGCCGACGCCCGAATGTGATATGGATGCCGGCAACACGCTCGTCTTGAGGCGTCAGATCCATCGGTCCCTGCTCGCTGGCTTGTCCATCGAGCCCATTGGGACTGAATAGCCGCTTCTAAAACCTTTCAGCCTAATGTTGAGGTCAACCCCTGCGCCGGACGTCACAGTTTATGGAACCGTTTGATGCGATTAAAACACCCCTGACCGGCACGACCCTGATCGAGGCCAGCGCAGGGACCGGCAAGACGTATACCATAGCCGGTCTGTTCGTGCGGCTTGTCCTCGAGCAGGAACTCGAAGTGGAACAGATCCTGGTGGTAACCTATACGACGGCTGCCACAGAGGAGTTGAAAACCCGCATTCGAAGTAAACTGATCCAGGCGCGACAGGGTCTATTGCGGGGCGACAGTCGGGATCCCTTCATCGGCCGTTTGATTTCCACCTTGCAGGACCCCGACGCCGCCGCTGCGCGGCTCGACGGTGTGCTGGCGGATTTCGACCGGGCGGCCATATTGACCATTCACGGTTTCTGTCAGCGACTGTTGCACGAACACGCTTTTGAAACCGGAACGTTCTACGACACCGAATTGATGACCGATCCGACGGTCTACTACCAGGAAGTGGCCGAAGACTTCTGGCGCAAAAACCTTTACGATGCGGCCCCCGAGCTGATCGGTTTTTTATTTACGGAGAAAAAAGTCGGCGGGCCGGAGGTTTTCTATCGCCTGATGAAAAATGTCACCATTCCGGACTTGGAAATTCTGCCCAAGCTCACCGAACCGCATTTAACCCACCTGGATGAATACCGGCGTCTCTGCCACCGGCTGGCAACAGACTGGAAGAGCGTGCGTCCGCGGGTCGGCGAACTTTTAACGGATCCGGCCTTAAATGCCACGATTTACGGCAGCCTCAAACCCGACCCGCGCTTGACGGGAGGAAGGCCCCGGGATTTTAAGATCGCTGCATGGGTGGAATCCATGGATCGTTTTACCGGTGAGGATGTCACCGGCTTCCCGTTGTTCAACGGTTTCGAGAAATTTTCAGCAGCGTATTTGAAACGGTCGACCAAAAAGAACTGCGCTCCACCGAAACATCCGTTCTTCGATCTTTGCGACCGGTTGTACGGGACGGGCGAGGCGTTGAAGACCGAAATGGAGCGCTATTTCCTGTACCTTAAAAGCGTTTTTTTTCAATTTGTCCGCGCCGCACTCGCAGATATCAAAAAGCGGCATAACCGGCACTTTTACGAAGACCTGTTGCTGACGGTGCGAGACGCCTTGCAAGAAGACCGACCTGGCAGCGACATGCTGATCAAAGCCGTGAGGCGACGATACAAGGCCGCGTTGGTGGATGAGTTTCAGGACACCGATACGGTTCAGTACACCATCTTTTCGAGACTCTTCGGCCGGCCCCCGGCCGTTCTTTTCATGATCGGCGATCCCAAGCAGTCGATTTACGGCTTTCGCGGAGCCGATATTTTTTCTTACATGGAAGCGGCCGAACGGGCGGCGAAAAAGTATACCCTTTATGAAAACTGGCGCTCCGAACCCGCTATGATCACCGCCGTCAACACCCTGTTCGCCGGCGTTCGTCGACCGTTTTGGTACGATGAGATCCGCTTCGAAAAAGCACGGCCCGGGAGAGGGTCCGAGGGGGCGTCAACCACAGAGGAGCCGGCGCTGATCCTGTGGTATCTCCCCTCGCAGGAGGGTAAATCCGTCAACAAGAGCGACGCAACACGCCGAATTGCCGCGGCCGTAGGCGATGAAATCGCCCGTCAGGTCGCAGCGACGGCCGCACCGCTGCCACTGGCCGATATCGCCGTTCTGGTCCGCACCAATCGACAGGCACGGCTGATGAAAGAAAGCCTTTCCGAGCGACGCATTCCATCCGTCCTCTATGGCGCCGGCAATATCTTCGATACCCCCGAAGCCTCGGAAATTTTGCAGGTGCTGACCGGGGTGCTTGAACACCATCGTGAAGTACGGTTCCGGGCGGCCCTTGTTACCGACATGCTGGGGATATCAGCGGCTGAAATCGACCGTGCCGCCGTGAGTGAACACCAACTTGAAATCCGGCGGGCACACTTCAGAGAGTATGCCGAAGAGTGGAACCGTTACGGATTCATGCGCATGATGCGATGGTTGATGACCCGTGAAGGGGTGCGAACGCGTTTGCTGGCATATCCGAACGGCGACCGCCGATTGACAAACCTGCTGCATCTGACCGAAATCCTGCACCAGCAAACCATCCAGGAGGAGCCCGGCATGGCCTCGCTCCTCAAGTGGCTCGCCGACAAGCTCAACCCGGCGACTCCCCGCTCGGAAGAGCACCAACTCAGACTGGAAAGCGATGCCCGGGCGGTGCGTATCGTGACTACCCACAAAAGCAAAGGCCTGGAGTATCCGGTCGTCTTCTGTCCGTTCGGGTGGGAAGGATCGCTGATCACCAATGACCGTGACATCATCTGTCACGAGCAAGGCCCGCCCCGGCGACGGGTCCTCGACCTGGGGTCCGACCAGGTCGAACTGCGCAGGCGGTTGGCCCAGCAGGAAATGCTGGCCGAAAACCTGCGCTTGCTCTATGTGGCGCTCACCCGTGCCAA
>JARFQH010000266.1 GCA_029287875.1 Desulfobacteraceae bacterium
AAACATCACCATGGGCATGCTCGAATTTGCGATAATCCTTTCCGTGACAATCGCGCTGTATAATCTACAGCAAATCAAGATGATTCTGAAGAACAAGGGGTTCACGGTCGATGCGTTCAAGGGGTGGCTCGAGGACTACCGGCGGTTCAAAGGCTTGATCCGTAATGAACCCGACCCGAAGGTCAAGATCAAATATCAGAAAATCCTCAATGGGCTGCATTTTTCCCTGGCGGGCGGAGCTGCATTTACAATGATAGTTCTCATCAATCGACTGTAAACACCTGACCGGCGATATGGGACGTCCGACCTTTCATTTGCGTGTGCATTTAAAACCAGGAGGGGCTGATGAACAAAATAACCGTCGGAATCGGCATCGCCTCAGTGTTTCTCGGGGTTTATTCTTTTTACCTGCGCGCTACCTACAATGACAAGTTCTCGAAATTAAAACGCCTGCAAGACCGATTCGGCACGAATAAGGGCAGTATCATCCATTTTGTCTCCTATTGCATCTTTCCGATCGTGTTCGGCATCGGTATGATTTTTGCCGGTATGAGAGGCCTTTCTCTGTTTTAGCGACGCAGAAAGAGTCTTCAGTGCCGCACTCCGTCGCGCAGGGTGACAGGCCGCTGCGTTACACGGACAGTGGGGTCCCGAAGACACCCGTGCCCTGCCACCTCGTTTATTGCCAGGAGCCTTCACGCCTCGAGATCGACGGTTTCCACCAACACTCTTGCCGTCCCGCTTTCATAAAATCCTAGTTTTTTGGCCGCTCCCGCACTCAGATCGATGATCCGCCCGTCGACGAATGGCCCGCGATCGTTGACTCGCAGGATGATCTGTCGGTGATTGTCCAGGTTGGTTACGCGCACGAAGGTCGGAAGCGGCAAGTACTTGTGCGCCGCGTTAAAACCGTCGGGATCGAACGCTTCCCCATTGGCCGTCATGTGCCCGCCTTTTTGCCGGTAGGTTTCGTACCCGTACCAGGAGGCCGTGCCTTCCTGCCGATAGGTTCGCGCTTCTTCAATGCTCATCGGGACGTAGCGCTGACCCATGACCACGTAAGGCGATGTCTTGACGCGGCCCTGTTCGATGGCTTCTTTGGGCGATAAACCGTCTATCGACTCGAGATCGGTTTGTGTCAGCGGCCAGGTCAAGGGTGCCTTGACCACGACGAAGGTGTATTTTCCGATCGTATACACGGTTTTGCCCGCAAATTTTGCCACGTGGTACCCCAATTTGAGGGTGCCCTTCGTGACGGTGTAAGTGGTCTTGAGGATGGTGCAGGAAAGCAGGACAAGACAAGTTCCGACCAAAACCAATCGGAGAAAATCATGTGAAATGTCCCGGAGTTTCATCGTCATTTGCCGCAAGACCGACAGCCAGAAATGGTTAAAGGAGGATACGATTTCACTGTACGAGGGACCGGCTCAGAAATAACTCGATCCGTCCCAGCAGTGGGTGCACAGTTTTTCACGAGCCAGGGCGATCGCGGTCACCAGATCGCCCATGTTGTTGATCCGTCCGACGGTGACAATGGCAAAGGTGCCTAAATGCGAACCGATCACCAGCGGCTGAGCATCGTAGTCGCTGATGACGCCGATCCCCTTGCCTCCTTTGAACTTGGGCAGATCGGGTTCGAGCTTGGAGCGGAAGTAGTTGTTCTCGATGCTGTGAATCGAGCGCCTGATCTCGTGCGAATTCTTCACCGCCATGCCGCCGCGGCGCGTACCCAAATGGAAGTGATAATCGGTGCCGTAGAAAAAATCGTACACACAGTCCGAAGACGACGCCACGCCGAACAGTCCGCCCATGGTGCTCTCCTCGAAGATGTCTTGATTTTAATCCCAACTTAAATTAGAGGTTTTCTTTTAGTACAATTGAACCGATTTTGTAAAGAGCCGATCGCAACGGCGGCAGGCCAGCCGTCCAGAGCGACCGGTTCTTTCAACCCGATGAAAGGAGGGCAGATGCCCAAAAGAACCGACATCGAAAAGATACTGATCATCGGCTCAGGGCCGATCGTCATCGGACAGGCCTGCGAGTTCGACTACTCCGGCACCCAAGCCTGCAAGGCCCTGCGATCCCTCGGCTACAAGGTCGTGCTGGTCAACTCCAATCCGGCCACCATCATGACCGATCCGAACATGGCGGATGTCACATACATCGAGCCGCTGAATGTAAATGTGCTTACCGAGATTATCGAGCGCGAACGCCCCGACGCCCTGCTGCCGAACCTGGGAGGGCAGTCCGGGCTGAACCTGGCCTCGGAACTTTACCGCAAGGGGGTTCTCGACACCAACGGCGTGAAGGTCATAGGCGTCGGCGTGGACGCCATCGAGCGCGGCGAAGATCGCTTGGCCTTCAAGGAGACCATGCAGCGGCTGAAAATCGAGATGCCGCGCAGCCGGACGGTCGAGGATGTGGCGGATGCCGAAAAGGTGGCCGAAGAGCTCGGCTATCCGGTAGTGATTCGGCCGGCGTACACCATGGGCGGAACCGGCGGCGGGTTGGTATACAACGTCGAAGAGCTGCGGACGGTGGCATCCCGCGGGCTGGCGGCGAGCCTTGTACACCAAGTGTTGGTGGAAGAGTCGGTGCTGGGCTGGGAGGAGCTTGAGCTGGAGGTGGTCCGTGACGCCAAGAACCAAATGATCACCGTCTGCTTTATCGAGAACGTCGATGCCATGGGCATTCACACCGGCGACAGTTTCTGCACGGCGCCCATGCTCACCATTGCTCCCGAACTTCAGAAGCGGCTTCAGCAGCACGCCTACGACATCGTGGAGGCCATCCAGGTCATCGGTGGCACCAACATCCAATTTGCCCACGACCTCGAAACCGAACGGGTGGTGGTGATCGAAATCAACCCCCGCACCTCCCGGTCTTCGGCCCTTGCGTCCAAGGCCACCGGATTTCCGATCGCCCGCGTGTCGTCTCTGCTGGCCGGCGGTCAAACCTTGGACGAAATCCCCTATTGGCGGGACGGGACCCTGGAAAAATACACGCCTTCGGGCGACTACGTCGTCGTGAAGTTCGCCCGCTGGGCCTTCGAAAAGTTCGAGGGGGTAGCGGACGTTCTCGGCACCCAGATGCGGGCCGTCGGTGAGGTGATGAGCATCGGCAAGACTTACAAAGAAGCCTTCCAGAAGGCCGTCCGCAGCCTGGAAACCAATCGCTATGGGCTGGGTTTTGCCCGCAACTTTCATCAGTTGCCCCTCGAAAAGCTGCTCGGCGCCCTGGGTTCCCCCAGCAGCGAACGCCACTTCCAGATGTACGAGGCGCTGCGCAAGGGCGCCGACGTCCAAGCCCTCCACCGGATCACCCACATCAAGCCGTGGTTCATCGAACAGATGAAGGAACTGGTAGCCCTCGAGGAAGAAATTCTGATCTACCAGGGCGGCCGGCTACCCGACGGGCTGTTGGAGCAGGCCAAGAAGGACGGGTTCGCCGACCGCTACCTGGCCCGGCTGATCGGCTGCCGTGAGATCGAAATCCGCGAACAGCGCCGGGCTCTAAATGTTGTGGAAGCCTGGGAACCGGTTCCGGTAAGCGGGGTGGATGAGGCCGCTTACTACTACTCCACCTACAACGCCCCGGACCGAGTCGAGGTCAGCGAGCGTCGCAAGATCATGGTGCTGGGCGGCGGCCCCAACCGCATCGGACAGGGAATCGAGTTCGACTACTGCTGCGTACACGCCGCCCTCGCCATCCGGGATGCAGGGTTCGAATCGATCATGGTCAACTGCAACCCCGAAACCGTCTCGACCGACTATGACACTTCGGACAAACTATACTTCGAACCGCTGACGGTGGAAGACGTGTTGAGCATTCACGAAAAGGAGCGGCCTGAGGGCGTCATCGTCCAATTTGGCGGTCAGACCCCGCTGAACATCGCCGCCGAACTCGCCGCGGCAGGCGTCACCATCCTGGGCACTTCTCCGGACACTATCGACCTGGCCGAGGACCGCGACCGCTTTCGCCGCATCATGCGCGAGTTGGGCATCCCACAGCCGGATTCGGGCATGGCCAGCAACATCCACGAGGCCCAGGAGATCGCCCGTACCATCGGTTACCCGCTGATCGTCCGGCCGTCCTACGTGCTGGGCGGCAGAGGGATGGAGGTGGTACAGGACGACGTAATGCTGCAGCAGTACCTCGTAGCCGCAGTGGAAATATCTCCCGAGCGGCCCATCTTGATCGATCGCTTCCTCGACAACGCCATCGAGGCCGAGGCGGACGCCATTGCCGATGGTACCGACGCCTTCGTGCCTGCCGTGATGGAGCACATCGAACTGGCAGGAATACACTCAGGCGATTCGGCCTGTGTGATTCCGCCCATCAGCATCGCGCCCCAGCACATCGAAACCATCCGCGAATACACCCGCAAAATTGCAGTAGCCTTGAAAGTCGTCGGTCTGATGAACGTGCAGTACGCCATCTTCGACAACACGGTCTACGTGCTCGAGGCCAACCCCCGTGCCTCACGCACCGTGCCGATCGTCTCCAAAGTGTGCAGCATTTCCATGGCCCGCCTGGCCACCCAGGTAATGCTCGGTAAAAACCTCGTGGACTTGTGCCTGCAGCAACGCATCATACCTCACTACGGCGTAAAGGAAGCCGTGTTTCCGTTCAACATGTTCCCGGAAGTCGATCCGGTCTTGGGGCCTGAAATGCGCTCAACCGGCGAAGTGCTCGGAATGTCGCACTCTTACGGGAGGGCGTTCTTCAAGGCCCAGGAAGCCACCCAGGTGACCCTGCCCCTGAAGGGCACCGTGCTCTTCACCATCGCCGACCGCGACAAGACAGCCGCCCTCGAGCCCGTGAGGCTCTTCCGGGACTTAGGCTTCCGCATCCTGACCACAAAGGGGACGTACGCGTTTCTCAGGCAGAAGGGAATCGATACCGAACCGGTCCAGAAGCTGGGCTTCGGCCGACCGAACCTTGTGGACGCCATCAAGAACAACCAAATCCAACTGCTGGTTAACACCCCGAGCGGCCGCCAGAGCTCGCACGCCAGCGCGGAAGTCCGCAAAGCCGCCATCAAGCACAAGATTCCCTATATCACCACCACCGCCGCCGCCATTGCGGCGGCCAAGGGCATCGCCGCCCGTCGGGAGGGCGCCCCCA
>JARFQH010000271.1 GCA_029287875.1 Desulfobacteraceae bacterium
ATCCTCGGAACAACCCAAGGCAAATCCTCGCTGAAAGGCATCTAAGTTGACGTCCCTGAATCGGGTTGGCAGTTCAGCTCGAATCGTTTCCTCGAAAGTACCGGCTTCAAACTCCGTCAAACCAGAACCGCACAGGGCTCCCAGCATAACGCTGTTCAGGGTTTGGATATTTCCCAGAGCCCTTGCTGCCTCGGAACCTGGGATCTTCCGGCAACTCCCTGTGATTTCCCGGAGCAACGACCACAAATCGTCTGGTCGCGGGTAAAGAAATCGGCCGGCCTGAACCCCGATGGGCATGACCGGGGAGTCGTTTACCAGGGCCTCCGTTGCTGTGTGGCCGAACTGGACCTGGACCCGCAAGGCCTCCAGAGGTTCAAAGGCGATAAGAATATCCATGGCTCTTTGTGGCACGAGCGGGGGCAGCAGCCGATCTTCGGACCACCGGACATGGCTGGCGACAGACCCGCCGCGTTGCGTCAGTCCATATACATCCCCGACCGCAACTTCCAACCCTTTCTTAAGGGCCACGATTGCCAGCAGACGGGCTGCCAACACGTTTCCCTGCCCGCCGACTCCCGTGATTACTACGTTGGTCGATCCTTTCATGGGCTTTGCCCCTCGGGTTCCTCGAGTAATATTGCCTCCCGTGGACAGACCTGAACGCACAGTCCGCAACCAGTACAGACCTGGTCATCGATTTGGGCCACACCGGTTTCTATGTCAAACAGTATGGCCGGACAGCTCAGGATGCGGCTGCAGAATCGGTTGCACCCACATTGGTCACCCAGGCATTTTTCGGTATCCACGCAGATTATCGGTCGCGTGTCTCGCCGGGATCCTTTTTGGAAAAAAGTGGTGCATCCATGCCGAAATACAAGCAAGCGCACGCCGCCCGCCTCGATCGCATCGAGAACTGCTGTCACCGCGGCATGGACGTCGGCTACCGGATCGAGCACTTTGGTTTCGACACCAAGACCCACGGCCACATCCTCGATTCGCAATCGCTGTTTGCCTTTAGCGACCGATGATGGGGTTGCCGGGTTATTCTGGAACCCGGTCATGGCAGTTACGGCATTGTCTAAAATGACAAAAACGGCATCGGCCTTTTGGTGTACGGCGTTGACCAGGGCGGGCAGGCCGGCGTGAAAAAATGTGGAGTCTCCGGCCACAGCCACCACGGGCTGCTCGAACCCGAATCTTTTCAGGCGACTGAAGCCGCTGGCGTTACCCATTCCCGATCCCATGCAGTGAAGCGCTTTGATGAGCTGGAAACCGGTGGTGCCGGCCGCCAGGCCGTAACATCCGATGTCTCCCACCAAAAAACCGTCTCGGCCGTCCATTTCAAGGGCGGTCTTGATGGCATAAAACGAAGCACGGTGGGGACAGCCCTGGCAGAAAGAAAGTTCCCTCGGAACCAACATCTCGCGGGCCCGCATAAGCAGCTCCTCGGAAGGCGCCGCTTGTTGATTCGCCTCGAGGCCGAAAAGACGGGCTAGGGCAGAAAGGGCAACATCCGTATTCATCTCACCCACACCGGAGCCGTTCGGCCCGGCAACAAACCCGTCATTTTTTCCCAGAAATTTAATTCGGTTTAGACGGTCTAGATTCTCTGCACAGATCACTTTGACCGCGTCTTCGGCAAAAGGATCCACCTCCTCGAAAAACAGAACCGTCTGAGCAGACTCAAGCCGCAATAAAATC
The DNA here is from genome assembly GCA_029287875.1 of Desulfobacteraceae bacterium. Classification (GTDB taxonomy): domain Bacteria; phylum Desulfobacterota; class Desulfobacteria; order Desulfobacterales; family SG8-13; genus JARFQH01. Next base: position 1,702 of record JARFQH010000271.1, read on the forward strand.
TGCTCGGTCGGGACAGGCCAGGTAGTTCCCAGCTTCAGGAGACCTACCTGTTCGACGAGATCAAGCATTTGGATGGCTTCGTAACCGTAAATAGCACTCAGGCCAGACGCTACGACGACAATCGAGGCCTTTTCGGGTCCTGTGTAACGATTCCAGGTGGATGTTTCAAATTCGACCCTCAAAGCTTCCCGCAGCTTGATAAGTCGGGCGTGATTCTGGGTTACCAGAAAAGGCAACCCTATTTTGGGGCGCGACGTGTCAAAGTGGGCTGCCTGTTGCTGGGAAGGAATCGGACTGATTCTGACCGGACCTCTTCCGTGCGAAAGGCGTGAGACCGCTCTGAGCAGGCACGGAACTCTAAATCGTTGGGATAACTCGAGCCCGTAGGAAGCCATTTCTTTGGCTTCCTGAGGCGTGGCGGGTTCGAGCAGGGGTATTTGGGCAATCTTGGCGAAGTGTCTGGAGTCCTGTTCATTGCTACTGGTAAGCGGACCCGGATCGTCACAAACCACCACCAGCAAACCACCCGACAGCTCATCCAGGGAAACCGTGGTAAGGAAGTCGGCGGCCACATTTAATCCATTTTGTTTCATGGTGACCGCTGCCCGCTTGCCCGAAAAGGCAAAGGCGGCGGCGGCCTCCAGGGCCACGATTTCATTTACCGACCACTCTACTGCAGCGCTATGCGATTCCCCCCATGTGAACAAAGTTTCGAGGATTTCCGAGGACGGGTTTCCCGGATAGCCGGTGGCATAGGAAGCGCCTCCCTCCAATATCCCCCGGGCAATGGCCTCGTTGCCCAGCATCAACCTTCGAGCTGATTGTAGTGATGTCATTGTTCTCCATCGTTTTCAGATCATAACCGAAACCTATCTATCCAGAGCTGCCTTTATGCGGATCAGGGACTCATCGATCAGGCTCCGATCGGTAGCGAACATGATTCGAGCGTGACCCGCACCTTGGGATCCGAAAAATCCGCCCGGAACCACGGCCACGCCTCCGTCCAATAGGCGACGAAACAGGGATTCGTCTGATGATTCGACCCCGGAAAAATCGGCAAAAACGTAGAAGCCGCCGGCAGGCCTCGGACACTTGATTCCGGGAATTGAGTTCAAGCCGTCTACCAGACGTTCCATATTGCTTCGGCAAAGCGCTTTGACGAGATCTAAGTAAGGGCGGCTTCCGGGGAGATACTTGGCCAAAGCCCACTGACCGATAGAGAAAGAACACAAGGAGACGGTCTCTTTGAAGACGCTCATCTGGCGAATAATCCAAGGGTCGGCAACAGCGTAGCCTAATCGCCAGCCAGTGACAGCAAACGTTTTAGAAAAGCTGTTGACCATGATCACATGATCCAGGTGATCGAACTGAAGCGCACTCACGTGATCTTCTTCAAAGAGGTAATTATGATACACCTCGTCAGAGAGCACGAAGACACCGTATTTACTTGCTTTCTCAAGCACAGCCCGGAATCCCTCCCGCGAAAGAGTAGCCCCCGTGGGGTTGGAGGGTGTATTGATCACAAGCAATTTGGTGGTGTCGTGAATATTGTCCAGGATGGCCTGTGGATCGACTGTCCATGTATCGCCCTTTTTCAGGGGGTAGAAGCGCAGGGCCCCTCCCAGCCTCTCTGTGATGGGCCGCAGAATTCCCCAGCCCGGATCCGGGAGCAGAACTTCATCGCCGCGTTCGACCAATAGGCGAAAGGCAAGAAAAATGGCCTCCATGCCGCCTACGGTCATCAATAGATTTTCATCCGGATCGATGTTTACACCCATTTCTGCAGCCAGAAACGCAGCGACGGCCTTTCGAATCTCGGGGTTGCCAGTGGTGGATGTGTACCGGTTGTGCCCGCCTCGCATAGCCGAGACGGCCGCCTCGATGAGTTCTTCAGGCGCGTTAAAGGCGGCCTCTCCCGCAGAAAGGTTCAAAATATCGGGACGCTCCTCCATCATTTTCATCATTTGGCGAATCGGCGAGCTCTCCGATTCCTTAACCATAGGGGTTACCCGATCCTTTGCTTTGCCCGGTTGACTCATCATGCCTCCACTTTGTTTTCCAGGCGACCCACATCCGGAATATCAACGGTCACGGTATCACCTGCTTTCAGAAATATGCCGCCCCCTTGCAGCATGCGCTCCCTGGCCCTGGGAAGATCACCCGGACCGAGGGTCATTCCATGGGTCCAGCCGACGCCACTGCCGGTCCCCAGAGCAACGACGTCTCCCGGCTGAAGCGTGAACAGCCCGGAAAGGGCCGAGACGCACCGGGCCGGTCCCCAGATCATTCGGTCGACACCGGTGCTTTGCATCACATTCCCGTTGACCAGACAGCGGATGGGCAGGTTGTCTATGTCGGAAATTTGATCTGTCGGCACGAGGGCCGGTCCCAATGGTCCAAAAGTGTCGCGTGATTTTCCTGCAAGAAAGTTCAGACTTCCATCTTCCTGCATCATCAGGTGCCGATCCGTCACATCATTGTGGCAGGTGAAACCGGCCACATATTCCATGGCTTCCTCAGGGCTGACGTCTTTTGCAGGCTTGCCGATAACAACTGCAAGTTCGGCTTCCCAGTCTACATATTTTGAGGAAAGTCGAATATTTTGGCTGGGGCCGATAATACAGTTTCGATCTCCCTTCCAGAAAAAGGATGGTGTAAAATCTTCCGGGACCTCTATGCCCATCTCCTTGGCGTGATCGTAAAAGTTCAACCCTACGTTCATCATTTTACCGGGGGCGGGCACCGGTGCTTGAAGCTCGACGTGTTCGAGCACCAAACTTTCTTCCTCCGCAGCGTCCACGATGATGCTTGCAACCTCCTGAAGGCAAGTGAGCCATCCATCCCATTCATTCAAGATGGATAGCATGGATCGAACGGGGGCATCCTTGCCGGATGTAAAAGGATGTGATCGGCCAACGATTTCCAAGGCCCGGTTAATTTCCCAGATTTGTTGCCCCAATACCAACCCAACAT
>JARFQH010000287.1 GCA_029287875.1 Desulfobacteraceae bacterium
AAGCAGCCGTCGGCCAGCTGGCCTGATGGAAATTTGCCGGTTGACTCTGTCGGTGTCCACAAATTCAGCTCCGGCCGTCCCGGTCAGTGTCCCTCTTTGAAAAGACAGTATGGGATTCGAGAAACGAAACCTTCATACTGCCTGCTTATCTATTTTCCGTCCATAAATGGCCCTTTTGCGCAATTTCGGCGTCAATCGGCGGAATTGCTTGTGCGGCATTCAGGAGTAAGCCTCCGCGCAATTCCTTGATTTCCTTGAACTTGCGAAAAATTGCACATTTCTGGATCGGAAACATACCAGTGCCCTTTAAAAAACCGCGGATGGGCACTATCTACCGGTTAAGTCCTTTTGCCGTCGGCCTTTCGCCGCGCGCCGTTATGATTTGCCGTCCACCGTTTCCCTTGCCATCTTCAACTTGACGGACCGCGGGAGGGAAGCTATGGTATCCATTTCTAAGGGTCACGGTAAGAAATAATTCCACACGATTGCGTCGGATTATGGTTTGTCTGCAAGGCACATCCACCTGCGCATATCGGGATACGTGTGGGTGGATGTAACGCAGTAGACGGGCCATAAGACAAGCAAGAGGTGGAATTATTTTTTGCCGGGGCCCTAAGCCATCATGGCCCTTTAGGGCCACCACGGTGCCTGAAAATTTTAATGACATCACCGACACTCAAATCCGACGCCCTGCTGCTGCTCACCGCGACGATCTGGGGATTTGCCTTTGTCGCGCAGCGCGTGGGCATGGACTTTGTGGGCCCGTTTGCCTTCAACGGTATCCGCTTTGCCCTCGGCAGCCTGGTTCTGGTGCCCTTTATTCTAAAGCAGGGTCGAAAGCCCGCAGGATCGGCCGGTCCAGGCGGAGACAGCGGACCCTTAACGATCCTGTGGGGCGGCGGCTTGGCCGGTATACTGCTGTTTGCCGGCGCATCTCTGCAGCAAGTGGGCCTCGTGTATACCACTGCCGGAAACGCCGGATTCATTACCGGGCTGTATGTTGTCATCGTGCCGATCCTGGGCCTTTTTTTCCGGCAACAGCCGAATGCCGGAACGTGGATCGGCGTCCTGCTGGCGGCAGTCGGTCTCTATTTCCTGAGCATCACCGATCGCTTCAGCATTGCCTTCGGCGACCTTCTCGTACTGATCGGAGCCTTCTTCTGGGCCGGGCATGTACTGCTCATCGGCTGGTTGTCGCCCCGTATGAATTCGTTGAAACTGGCCTTGGCCCAGTTCGCGGCCTGTTCTTTTTTCAGTTTGCTGACAGCGGCCCTGTTCGAAACCACCACTCTTCGCGGCGTCGCCCAGGCGACTGTGCCGATCCTTTACGGCGGCGTTCTGTCGGTGGGAGTGGCCTATACGCTGCAGGTGGTGGCGCAACGCAACGCCCATCCGGCCCATGCGTCCATACTGTTGAGTCTGGAAGCCGTTTTTGCCGCCATCGGCGGCTGGATCATTCTGGGAGAGCGTCTGACAGCCCGAGGATTTCTCGGGTGCGGCTTGATGCTGGCCGGCATGATCCTTTCACAGCTCTGGGGTCTCGTGAGACTTCCGGAAGCAAAGATTTCGAGAGTCATGCCCGTTGAACCGTCCCGTAAGACAGTTCCGCGATAAACGTTTTAAGGTCCTCATGCCCAACATAGACCGCGACGAAATTCGCAAATTCGAGGAGCAGACCGCTTTTTGGTGGGACAAAACGGGAGAATTCAAGGGGCTGCACGACATTAACCCGCTGCGGCTGGCATACATCGCCGAACGCACTGCCCTGGCCGGCAAGCGGGTAATCGACGTGGGCTGCGGCGGCGGAATTCTCGCGGAGGCAATGGCAAAAAACGGTGCCAGGGTCACCGGAATCGATGCCGGTGATGCCCCCTTGGCCGTCGCCAAATCGCATGCTGAAGCCTCCGGCTTAAAGATCATCTATCGCCGCACGACCGCCGAAGAACTGGCGCAATTATCGCCCGGTTCATTCGATGTGGCCACCTGTATGGAGTTGCTGGAGCACGTTCCGGATCCACCCTCGGTTGTTCGGGCCTGCGGACATCTGGTGAAACCCGGCGGAGCCGTGTTTTTCGGCACCCTCAACCGGACATTGAGATCATTTCTGCTGGCCATCATTGCGGCGGAATACATTTTGGGCATCGTCAAAAGAGGAACCCATACCCATCGCCGATTTATCAAACCGGCCGAAATCGACCGCTGGGCTGCAAATGCGGGTCTGCTTCATCAAGACCTGACCGGTCTCTACTACAATCCGGTTTTTAAGAGAATGGGTCTGGGGGCCAGTACGGCTGTGAATTATCTGATGCAGTTCAAGAAGCCGGAAGGAAACGACACACTTCACAGCGCTTCGCGGTGACCGGCTCCATTCCGCCGCGCATACGGAACATCGCATGCTATGAAACCACCATCAGATTTCAATCCGTTGCCTATTCAGGATAACCACATGTGTTTTGCGTGTGGTCCGGCCAATCCGGCAGGCCTGAAGATGAGGTTTTTTGCCAATCAGGATTCGGTGGTCTCGTGGCTGACCGTGCCCGATCACCTGCGTGGCTGGAATATGCTGGTACATGGCGGGGTGACATCGACCATCCTGGATGAAATCATGAGCTGGGCCGCCATCCACCTGCTCAAGACGATTATTTTGACCAAGTCCATGAGGGTCGAATTCAAGAAACCGGTTTTCATCGGTCAGCCGCTCCGAGCCGTCGGCAGGGTCGTCGAAATAAAAAATGAAAGGGAAGCCGTAATGGAAGGGCTTCTCTACGGCCCGGAAGACGACGTGTGTGCCGAAGCAAGAGGCATTTTCGCCCTTCTCAAGCCGAAAGTGGCGCGCAAACTCGGTATCGTCGACGAGCAGGCCCTGCGGGACCTGCTCCCGGAAGACGAAATCAGATCGGCGGAAGAGTGCAACGGACCGGTGGCCATTATAAGATCCCCGGCAAAAAATAATTACACATCTTGCTTGTTTTATGGCTCATCTACTACGGTACATCCACCAACACGTATATCGATATTCGCCGGTGGATGTGTCATGTATACAAGCCATAATACGGCGCAATCGTGTGCTGTCTATTATAAAC
>JARFQH010000355.1 GCA_029287875.1 Desulfobacteraceae bacterium
CGGTTTTTGAGTCCCACCACGACGCCGCCGGCATCGGATTTATGCAGTATTTGTGGGGAGACGATTTTCATCACGACCGGATAGGTGATCTCTTCGGCGATGTCAACGGCTTCACGGTCGTCTTTGGCCAGCCGTGTCGGCAGCACATTGAAACCGTAGCATTGAAGCAGGTCCGTTCCGTCCAATTCACCCAAATGGGTTTTCCCCGCCGCAAGGCAGGAGTTTATGATCCGATCGGCCCGCTCCCGATCGTGTTGGAGTGTCAGCGGGGCCAGCTGCTGGCGGCTCACCCACTGGGAGTACTTGTAAAGGGTCCCGAAGGCCTTGGCGGCGTTTTCCGGAAAGTTGAACACCGGATAGCCATGCTGCTGTAGATATTTTACCCCGGCCGAGACATCGACGATCCCCATGAAGCTGCACAGGATCGGTTTTTGGGAACCCCTGGCCACGCGCACAATCGCTTCGGCGGTGGCCAGCGCGTTGGTCATCGACTGCGGCGTTAAGATCACCAGGGCCCCGTCTACACCTTCGTCCTTTATGACCGCCGACAGTGCATTTTCGTAACGATCCGGGGAGGCATCACCGATGACATCGACCGGATTGTTGAGATTGGCGGTCTCGGGAAGATGGCTGGCCAAAGCCGCGATGGTTTCTTCATGAAAACAGGCCAGCCTGAGACCGGATGAAACCGTCACGTCTGTGGCCACGATTCCCGGGCCACCGGCATTGGTAATGATGGCCACCCGGTTCCCGTGGGGGACTTTTCGGCGCAGTTTGCCGAGGGCGCTTTCCTCTTTGTAAGCAAAAGCGCTCGCAAAATCAAAAAGCTCGTGGATTGATTCCGCACGGATGATACCGGTCTGCTTGAAAATCGCATCGTAAACCGCTTCAGATCCGGCCAGCGCGCCGGTATGCGAGGCAGCCGCCGCCGCGCCGGCCACGGTCCGGCCGGATTTGATCACCAGCACCGGCGTTCTGCGATAGCCAGACGTAATTTCTTTGACCGTTTCGACAAATTCCGGCCCCCGGCGCAGTTCTTCCAGGTAGATCATGATGACCTCGGTGTTCGTGTCCTCGTGCAGATAGCGCAACAGATCCAGCTCGTCCACGTCGGCCTTGTTGCCGATGGAGATAAACTTTGAAAACCCGAAGTCCCGGTCGGCGGCAAAATCCAGAACGGCCGTACACAAGGCGCCGCTTTGGGATATAAATGAGATTTTACCGGAATTTGGCATGCGCGCCGAAAAACTGGCGTTTAGCCGCACCTCGGGCAGGGGATTGATGACGCCCAGGCAGTTGGGACCTACCAGCCGGATGGCCGCTTCTTTGCAGATCGAAACGATCCGGTTTTCGATCTCTGCGCCGCGCTCACCCACTTCACGAAAACCGGCCGAAACGATCACAATCCCCTTAACCCCCGATTCGGCCGCCTCTTTGACAGCTTCAAGGGCCAGCCGGGGGGGCAGAATGAGCATGGCCAGATCCACCTGATCGGGGATTACTTTTACCGACGGATAGGCCCGCACACATAATATCGATTTGGCGTTGGGATTGACCGGATAGAGGGTGCCGGTGTAGCCACCACGTAAAATGTTGGCGAAAATGTCATGTCCCACCTTGCCGGGTGTGGTCGATGCGCCGACGACGGCGACCGATTGCGGTGAGAAAATGGCATCGAGCGCATGCATGAGCAATTCTCCTATTCTGTAAGGGCAGAGACGTCGTCAGGCGGGGTCATCAAAGCGGCAGTTCAGCAGCAAGTCATCCCCCAAAACCGAAACGACTTTGTACGGCAACGTCTTGAAAAGCTTTATCATGCGTTGGTTTTGCGGTGATGTGATGGCAAACAAGCCGAAGATGCCGTTTTCCCGGGCGGCTTCGGCCAGCTTGCGGATTAAAATCCGGCCGAGCCTCTTGCCCTGATAGTCTTTGCTGACCGAAAAGGCGATTTCCGCTAGATTTTTCGCTTCATCAAGGTAATACTCTCCAACACCCACCACGCGGCCAAAACCGAACTCTCCCACAACGGCGACAATGGTCAGATTGCGGATGTAATCGATCTGGCTCATGCTTTCCACCTCATCGCGCACGAAGCGTTTCTTTTCATGAAAGAATCGCGAAACGACGTCTTGTCGATCCAGGTGGTAAAAGTGTTCCTGGATCCTTCTTTCGTCAACCGGTTTCGCCGGTCGCAAAACAATCTTTTCACCGTCGATGACGATGGTTTCCTCGATTTTAACCGGATAGATGCCGTGGACCGATTCACCTAAACTCCGTTCGGTACCGATCATCCCCAACTGTTTAGCATTTTGCAACAGCTCTTCCCGAAAATCGGGGTGGGCGATGCTGATCATGGCCAACGCCCGTTCCTGGGTGCTTTTTCCGAAAAGATTGACCGCCCCGTACTCCGTTACGACATCGCGCACATCGTCTCTGGGAACGGTGACGACCGTATTGTTCAGCAACGGCACGATCCGGCTGGTTTTGCCGTCATCGGTGGTCGATTGGAGCATGATGATGGATTTTCCGCCGGCGGAGCGGTTGGCCCCCCTGACAAAGTCTGGAATGCCTGAAACCCCGGCGAAAAGGGTGTACGCCACGGCATCGCAGGAAACCTGACCGGCCAGGTCCATGCACTGCGCCACGTTCATGGAAACCATTTTGTTGTGACGGGCGATGATATCGATGTCATTGACGTAATCGGAGGGATAAAAGTCCACCGCCGGATTGATATGCAGGAATTCATACAGGGCTGGTGTTCCAACGGCACAGCTGGCGACCATTTTGCCGTTGTTGTAGCCTTTGCTGCGGTTGTTGATAACACCTCTGGAATACAGATGCATGATATCCTCGGTGAGGAACTGCGAATGGATCCCCAGATCGTTCTTGTCCGACAAGGCCTGGCCGGTTGCCTGGGAGGCAGCATCCAGGCCGATTTGCAGGGTTGAACCATCCTCTATCAGCCGGGCGATATGCCGGCCGATGAGATTGGCCGGCTCTGATTTCGGAACCGGAGAGATGGTCAAAAGATCCTCATCGTGCTCGACGATGGCATCCACATCATTAACATGGATGAAACTCCGGCCGAGCACCATGGGCATCTTCGTATTGACCTGGGCAATCACCCGGTCGGCGCAAAGGGCGGCCGCCAGGGTGACGTCCACCGAAACCCCCAAACTCATCCAGCCAAAATCATCCGGCGGGCTGACCTGGACCAGGGCCACGTCGAGGGGAATTCTTCTGCTGGTGAAAAGCTGGGGTATCGCAGACATGTTCACCGGTGTGTAAAAGCGCATGTTTCTTGCCAAACCGCCGGTATCGGCCGATCCGAGATAAAAGGACCGGATACTCAAGCTTTGATCCTGGGTTTTGTTGGCGATCAAGTACAAGGAGGTGGTTTCATGGGACATCAAACGAATAATTTCGATATTGCTGAAGCGCTGGGCGGCCTCGGCAAGCCCTCTGACCAGACATTGGGGCTCGCCGCAATAGGAACCGATAAAAATTCGTTGGCCCGAGCGAATCGAAGCGATGGCTTCTTGGACGCTTTTTTTCTTTTGAACATAATCGTCTGCCCAATAACTTCCGATTGCCATAAAATGCCCCCTACACTTTTTCCAAAATCGTGGCCATGCCCTGGCCGCCGCCGATGCACAGGGTGGCAAGGCCCAGAGAATGGTCATTTCGCGCCATCTCGCCCATCAGGGTCAGGACGATGCGGGCGCCGGTACAACCGATGGGATGACCGATGGAAATCCCGCTATTCAGATTCTTCCGCCGTCTCGGCGGGGAGTTTTTCTTCGGCCAGCCGCTTCAGGTTTTCATAACGCTCATTGTATTCTTCTTCCAGGCGCGTATTGAGCCTTTCGGCCTCATCCGGGAATGATTTTTTCAGGGACGCGTATCGCACTTCACCGGCTAAAAATTCCTGCAGGCTTCCATCGGGTTGCTTGGAATCCAAAGTAAAGGGATTTTTGCCCTCGGCCTTCAATGCGGGGTTATACCGGTAAAGCGGCCAGTAACCGCTCTGGACGGCCAGTTTGGTCTCTTCCTGGCTTTTACCCATACCCCTTTTTATCCCCTGGTTGATACAGGGAGCGTAACACATGATAAGCGAAGGCCCGTCATAGGATTCGGCTTCGGTAACCGCTTTTATGAGCTGCTGCTTGTTGGCCCCCATGCCGACATTTGCAACGTAGACATAGCCGTAGGACATGGCAATGGCACCCAGGTCTTTTTTGGCGGTTTTCTTGCCGGAAGCCGCAAATTTGGCCACTGAGCCGGTGGGCGTCGCCTTGGAGGACTGACCACCGGTGTTGGAATACACCTCGGTGTCGAAAACGATGACATTGATGTCTTCGCCGGTTGACAGCACATGATCGATGCCGCCAAAGCCGATGTCATAGGCCGCACCGTCGCCGACAAAAATCCAGTAGGATTTCTTGGTAAACAGCTGGGACAGGGCCGCGATTTCACTTAATAGCGGATTGTCGCGGTGCGCCGGCAGAAGTGCTTTGAGCCGGTCGCCGTAATTCCGGGACCCCTCGGCATCCTGCATGTTGTCCAGCCAGCCGGTGAGGGCGTCTTTGACCTCCTGCGGCAGCGTGTCGGCCGCCAGGGCCTCTTTGGTCCGGTCCGCCAATTTGCGTCGCTGCTGAAGGGCGCCCAAAAACATGCCGTAGGTAAATTCGGCCGCGTCTTCAAACAGCGAATTGCCCCAGGTGGGGCCAAACCCGTCCTGATTGACACAGTATGGGATGGCCGGTGCGCTGCCGCCCCAGATGGAACTGCAGCCGGTGGCATTGCCGATGACCATCCGCTCGCCATAAAGCTGGGTCAGGAGCTTGGCATAGGGCGTCTCCCCGCAACCAGAACAGGCTCCTGAGAACTCGAGCAGCGGCCGGCAGAACTGGCTGCCCTTGACAGAGGTTCGCTTCAGAAGGTTATCCCTCACCGGCAGGGTTGCGGAATATTGCTGACTGGGCACCTGAAGCGCCGTCTGGGTGTCCAGTGGTTTCATCACCAGGGCCTTCTTTTTAGCCGGGCAGATGTCCGCGCAGTTGCCGCAGCCCATGCAGTCCAGGGGATAGACCTGAATGCGGAAGTGATACTCCTTGAGTTCTTTGCCGAGGGCTTTTTTGGCCTCGAACCCCGCCGGCGCCTC
>JARFQH010000051.1 GCA_029287875.1 Desulfobacteraceae bacterium
GTCAATTCACCTTCCGCACTGCGCGTGAAGCTGCCGTTGCGGGTGTAGCGCACGCCTTCCGGGGTCTGGACACTGAAGAAGGCCTCGCCGTCGATGGCCAGGTCGAGCGGACTGCCGGTCGCCCTCAGGCCGCCCTGGGAAAACACGGTGCGGCTCTCGAGTTCCTGCCACAGCGGAGATGTCGGAACGGTGTCGGTCGGCACGGTGTTCTCCAGGCTTTCCCTGACTTCGGGCGGCACCTCGGTTATGCGAATGTAGGCCATTTCTTCCTTGAATCCGGTCGTGTTGATGTTGGCCAGGTTGTTGGACAAGATCTCCAAACGCTGCTGGTTACAAAGCGCACCGGAGGTCGCCATATAAATCGAGTCGCTCATATCCTTTTCTCCCTTATGGGGGTGTCGCGATCGGCCCGGCGGCCGATTGTCACACAAAGTTGTGCAAGAGCCATACCATTTTGCCCGATGTTCTTCTCCCATTTGGTCAGGCGAAAGGGGGCAACGGATTTACGACTGCATTCGTCTTGCGCCGCCGTTGTTTCCCGGTGCCGTTCGCCCTTTGCCTTTAGCCTTCTGCCACTTGCCTTCACCGTTCGCCGTTTGCCTTCAACTCCTCACATTCTCAAACAACCCGCCGCATCGGCACCAGGCGGAAATTTTTGCCCACCGGTGCAAATTTTTCCGTTTTTCCTTCAACCGCTCGGGCGGCCCGGCGCCGCGCCAAAGCGAGACAGAATTCGATTTCGGCCAACGGCCGCTCAATGGCAGCCGCAATTTCAGCCGCGGTCTTTCCGGCGGCAGCCAGTTGCGGAATCTCGGCATAGCGGTTCTGCGGGAAAGCGTCGCGGGCGGCCTCCCGGTTGTCACCACCGACCGGCACCTCCTGCGCAGCCGCGCAATCGGCCGGCTCGCAATGGTTCCCGTCGTCGGTCTGAAGCACATTCTGTTCGACCCACTGCCGCAATCGTTCGCGCTCGTCGACGATCGTCCTCACGACAGCCGCCAGCGACCTTTCCGTCTGCTGGCCGACCAGGCGGGCCGTTACCTGGGCCGAGAAGCCCGGGCCCTGTTGCGCGGTCAGTCGCTTGTCGAGCACGTACTGGCGGTACCTGATCCGGTTGTAGAGCAAGTACAGAAGGATCAGCAGGCAAGCCGTGAGGATGGCTCCCTCCCGATACGAATCGATAAAAAGGGTGATGAAGTGCAGCATCATTGTTACCTCGGCAGTTCTTGGGTAAAGGGCTCATGCATGAATATCGATGAGTTTTCCCCTCTTTTTCAGGCGACCACGCGGCGGGGCTTCATCGCCCGCCCGCGATTCGGCTGCGCCGGTTATCTCGCCGGGGGTCGACGGGTTTTCGGGATCTTCGCGTCCCTCCCCCGAATAACGGTCTTCCAAATTTCGTCGAAAATCCCGTTGCCGGCTTTTAGACCGCCGCTGCTCGGCTTTCTGGACACCCGTCGGAGAGAGCACCCAGGCCCATTTGCTCCCGGTGTTTATTTTTTCAACCATGACCGGACACCTCGAATACGGTTGAGTCTTGCGACCGGATATACTGCGGGGTGGCCGGGCTGCTTCTCAGAGCGCCTCAGTCTTGAAGCAGTTGTCTCTTCCTCAACTTTGATCGCAGTCGGATGATCGCCTGGGAATGCAGCTGCGAGACTCTTGATTCGGTCACTCCGATAACGTCACCGGTCTCCTTCATGGTCAACTCGTCCGTGTAGTAGAGCGAGAGGACCAGTTTTTCCTTTTCGGGCAACTCTTCGATGGCCTCAGCCAGAGCCGTCTGCAACTCCTTCAAACCGGCTTGTGAAAAGACGTCTTCGTCTTCTCTCACCAGGCAGTTGGCCAGTTTGTTTTTGTCGCGTGCCGAAGAATACCCCAGTTCCTCGTAACTGATAAACGAAATGCTCGATACCTGCTTGATGCGGTAGAGTTCTTCCAGGTCGATTCCCATGGCTTCGGCCACCTCGGCGTCATCGACCTCCCGGCCGCTCTTCTGCTCCAACGTCAGATACACTTTCTCCAGCTCACGGATCTTACGACGGTTCGAACGCGAGAGAAAATCCCGCGAGCGCAGCTCGCTGAGCACGGCACCGCGGATTCGAAAAGCCGCGTAGGTGGTGAATTTGTTGTCCCGGCTGGGGTCGAAACGGTCGATCGCCTGTATCAGCCCAATGACGCCGACATTCAATAAATCTTCCGTGTCGACGTTGGGCGGCAGGTGGATCGCGATCCGGTTGACGATCCGTTTGACATACGGCAGATATTTGATGATCAACTGCTCGCGTGACGGCAGCTGCTCTTCGTTCGATACCGGCAGACGCATTTCTGCGTATCCCATAAATCGTTACTCCATATCCAGGCTCAAAACCAGGGCCGACTCGATCGGCAGCCGCCCATCACGCCAGTTTGTTTTTGTGCAGATGGTCCCAGAAGAAGTTCGAATCACCGACCGGCAGCTTCGAGGCCGGCAAGCTGGCGATGCGCTTGGCCAAGGCACTGAAACAGCGGCTGGCCCTGCACCCCGGAAAAAGGTCGGTGACGATCTTCTGCCGCCTTACCCCGCGGGGCACTTTGTCGTCGTAAAGCACACAACCGATGTACTCGATGGAAATATCCAGGAATTTTTTGACTACCGTATCGAGCTGGCGGTAAATTTCCAGGGCTTCCTGCACGTCGGCGGCCTGGTTCACCAGCAGTTTGCAATTCTTCTCGGCGTACTTCAACGACAGAACCTTCATCAGGGCATAGGCATCGGTTAGAGAGGTCGGTTCCGGGGACACCACCACCATGATTTCCTGAGCCGTGACGTTGAAGTCCATGACGTTGGTCGAAATCCCGGCGGCAGTATCGATCAGCAGAATATCGACCGAGTCGACCAACAGATCGAGCTGGGTGAGAACCCTGACTTTTTGCTCGAAGGTCAGGCTGGTCAACTCCTGAATGCCGGAGGATGCCGGCAGGATTTTCATGTCTCCGGGCCCGTTCACGATCACGTCGGGAATACTCTTTTCACCGGCGATCACGTGGGAGAGATTGTATCGAGGCGCCAGGCCGAGCAGGACGTCCAGGTTTCCCAAGCCCCAGTCCGCATCCAGGATGAGAACCTTTTTACCCTGACTCGCCAGGGTATAACCGAGATTGGCCACAATGTTGGTTTTACCGACACCGCCCTTGCCACTGGTGATGGCAATGACCCGCGTCGCCGATGTCGTGCGGTGTTGATTCTCCTTTGCGGCCATCTGGTTTTTTTCTCCAATTCTCTTGGCGATCTGAATGACATTTGTCGAGGATTTTTTGGAATCCATATGGTTGTATGCCCCTCTTATCCTTTACATCCAAAACGGCAGTTCTGATCATTTCAGGGTCCGGTCGCGGTCCCGTTTTCGCATCGGCAGCCGGAAAACCGATGTCCCGGTCTTGGCGGCTCTCACCGCCAACCGACCGACCGGGAGCGCCCGGCAAAAGCCGATTCTGTCCGGCGTTCGACGAGCGCTTCGCGACAGCATGTCCGGCAGGGTTTATACTGGTGATCACGGGCCTCGGTCATGTTTTTAAAACCGATCATGTTCTCATCCTTGATCGTCGTTGCCCATTTGCAGTCGGCGGTGTGAAACACGTTCGAATTCCGGTTGGCCACATAAGCGTGAGCTTCGACATTTTGTGGGGGGAACACTCGGTCGTCCGCCGGCACAGCGGCGGCAGACGGGGCCGTTGCAGCTTCCGGTCCACCGCCATTTGCATCGATGACCAGTGCCGCCAGCGTCTCCAGGTCGGCATCCTTGAGACCGTCCGGACCAGTCGCCCCGTCGAAGAGGCAAGCCACCGGAAGCCGCAATTGCAGCGCGATGTTCAAGAGACTGCCGCAGGCGTTGGTTTCATCGATCTTGGAAAACATCAGCCTTTCGACCGGCAATCCGGTCAATTGCTCGAAAAGGTCGACGCAATCGCACATCCGCGCAGCAGCGCTCAGCAAAAGGTGAACTTCGAGCCCCTCGATCTTGTCTAGCATGCCGCTCAGCATGCGAATGGAGGCCGCATCGCGCGGATTAATGCCCGGTGTATCGATCAAAACCAGGTCGTGACGGCAGAATTTTTCCAGAGCTTCGTCCAGTTCGGCCTGATCGGCAACCACAGCGGCCGGAACGCCGATAATGTCGGCATACACCCTCAGTTGATCCGATGCGGCAACCCGGTAGTTGTCCAGTGACAGCAGGGCGACCTCAAGGTCCGGGTCGAGTGCATGCAATGCCGCGAGCTTGGCCGCTGCCGTGGTCTTTCCGACTCCCGAAGGACCGACAAGCGCAACGCGCCGCTGTTGACCACGTTCAATGGCCAGCGGTTTGACGCTCGCGCCCATCTGCGCGATGATGCCCGCTATTCGGGATCGATGGACGGCCGGATCGTCCGTAAGACCGTTTGCGTGTCTCAGAAAATCGGTCGTTATCTGCCGCGCATACTTTTCTTCGACTCCCCGGGACACCAGCCGTCGATAGAGCCAATGCTCGGCCGTGCGGTCTGTGGCGCAGTTTCCGTCTTTTACCTCCGACCGTTTGACCGGCATCCTGGCCCGCGAAGGAGCGCTGCCCGGGAAGCGGTTCGGTCTCGGCAAGCGGCGGGTGGCGGGCGGATACCTCAGGTCCTCACCTTCGCCTCCGCGGCAATCTTTCGCATAGGTGACCTGTTTGAGTGGCGGCAGCGGTCCACCCCCTGCGGCCGTGACTTCCACCCCGGTTTTCTTAAAACAGCCGAGCACGCCGCTGGCGCTGCGCCGGCTGCAGGCGGACAGGATAACGGCCTCCGGGCCCAGCTCATCCTTTACGAGCTTGAGTGCCTCGGTCATGGTGCGGGCTTCAAATCGTTTAATCTGCATCGGTCAGTTCCACCATCCCCAGCGAGCGGAGTTTTATGTTCGGCAGCAGCTCATCGTACGAGAGGACCGTCAGGTCGGGGAAATACCGGTCGATGAGCCGTTTGAAATAGGGCCGTACGTGGGCAGAGCACAGGACGATCGGCCTGACGTTGAGGGTCGCGAATTTCTCCACCTGCCCGGCCAGCTGACGGACGATTTTTTCTACCCGGACGGGACTCAGCACCAGGTAATGCCCATGCTCGGACTTCTGAATGCCCCCGGCCAAGCCGGTTTCCAGTTGCTGTCCGAGGTTCAGCACGGCCATCTCGCCGGATTCGGGCAGGTGCAGGCGCGTGATCGTTCGGGCCAGGGCCTGCCGCGCATATTCGGTTAAAATATCGGTGTCCTTGGCCATCGGCGCCCAGTCGGCCAGGGCCTCCAGAATCGCCAATAGGTCGCGGATCGGGACCTGCTCCTTGAGCAGATTTTGCAGGACTTTTACTACCGCACCCAGCGGCAGCAAATGGGGCACCAACTCCTCGACCACTTTGGGGTGGGTGTCTTTGAGGTTGTCGAGCAACTCCTGTACTTCCTGGCGGCCCAGCAGCTCGTGGGCATGACGCCGGATGACATCGGAGAGATGGGTGGTCATCACGGTGGCGGCATTCACCACTGTATAGCCGTTGGCGATGGCCCGTTCTTTGACGTTTTCCTTGATCCAGAGGGCCGGCAGTCCATACGTCGGCTCGTTGGTCGCAACGCCTTCCACTTTCTCTTCCACCGTGCCGGGGTCCATGGCCAGGTAGTAATTGGCCATCAGCTCGCTGCGGGCGACCTCGTTGCCCTTCAGCAAAATAGCGTATTCACCGGGTTTCAGCCGGATATTGTCCTGAATGTGGATCGGGGCGACGATGATGCCGAGTTCCTGGGCGAACTGCTTCCGAATCGTTTTGATGCGCCCGAGGAGCTCTCCGTTCTGTTCGGTGTCCACCAGGGGAATCAGTCCGTAACCGACTTCCATTGCCAGGATGTCCAGCGGCGGCAGGTTTTCCAGCCGAGCGACAGGGACGTCCTCGGCGGACGGTGTTTCGGCCACATCGGTTTCAGCCGCACTCTGTTTGTTGGCCTGATATATGGCCAGGGCCAGTCCGGCCGCCGACAGGGAAAGAATGATAAAGGGTGCGGTCGGCAGTCCCGGTACCAGGGCGAAGCCAAAAATGACCGCCGCCGCGATTCCGATCGCCCGCGGCTGAACGAGAACCTGGCTGGTAATTTCCCTGCCGAGACTCGATTCCGAACCGGCGCGACTGACGATGATGCCGGCAGCCGTGGAAATGATCAGGGCCGGTATCTGGGTCACCAGGCCGTCGCCGACGGTCAGCAGGGTGTAGTTCTGGGCCGCGTTGGAAAAACTCATTCCGTTTTGAAGAACGCCGATGGTCAATCCGCCAAGGATGTTGATCAGGGTGATGACGATACCGGCGATGGCATCCCCGCGCACGAATTTATTGGCGCCGTCCATGGCACCGTAATATTCGGCTTCGCGCGCGATCAGCTCCCTTCGGGTCTTGGCCTCCTCTTCGTTGATGATACCGGCATTCAGATCGGCATCGATGCTCATCTGTTTACCCGGCATCGCATCCAGGGTGAAACGGGCGGCGACCTCGGCGATGCGGCCGGCACCTTTGGTGATCACCATGAAGTTGATGAGAACGAGGATCAGAAAGACAATGATGCCGACAACGTAGTTGCCGCCGACCACAAACCCGCCGAAGGCCTTGATGACCTTGCCGGCCGCCAGGACTCCCTCGTGGCCGTGGAGCAGGATGATGCGGGTGGATGCAATGTTCAGCGACAGCCGGAACAACGTGGCCAGCAGCAGTATCGATGGAAAGGAAGACATCTCGAGCGGCTTTAAAATGTACATGCCGGAGAGCAGGATCACGAGGGCCCCGGTGATGTTGAAGGCCAGCAGCAGGTCGAGCATCACTGTCGGCAGGGGAATCACCATGAACACCAGAATGCCCACCACCGCAACCGCCATAAAAACATCGCTGTTGCGGGTGATGAGCGGGAGGGGACCCGCGGTATTCGATTCCTTTACAAACTCCAACTGGTGCCGACTCCTTTACATTGCCGCTATTCGGGACGCCTGACGTCCGGTCCATAAGGCCATT
>JARFQH010000128.1 GCA_029287875.1 Desulfobacteraceae bacterium
AAAACGATCGAATCATCCTGCCTCTCCTTCCTCCGGTTGCTGAAACGCAAGTCAGTAGCCGGGACCTCACAACATGGCTCGATTCGGGGGCACACGACGGTAATGTCATTTACATCTCTTTTGGAACCATGATCGGCGACGCCAGTGAAATTACAGAGACCCTCATTCCCATACTCCTCAGAAATGGAAAACGCGTGTTGGTTCAAACTTGCGCAGGGTCCCCTAAAGCAATCGGGAACGAGAGGCATGTGCGCTACGAAAGCTGGTTGGATCAAAACGCCATTCTTTCACATCGTCTTGTTGACGGGATCATCACTCACGGAGGCGCAGGAACCCTGCAAGAAGCAATCTGGCATGCAAAGCCACTTTTATGCCTGCCGCACGCGTGGGATCAATATTACAATTCGTGGGTAATTGAAAACTTGAAAATCGGTGTTGTGGGCGCCGGCAGTTGGGGCACGGCTTTGGCCAACCTGCTGGCCGCTAAAGGCTACGGCATCGACCTGTGGGTGTATGAAAGCGAGGTCATCGCCCAAATCGAGCAGGAGCGAGAAAACAAGGTATTTCTCCCGGAAATTCTACTGGGCTCCACCGTAAAGCCCACGGCCGACATGGCCGTGGCCAGCGGCGGAAAAGACCTGGTGCTCGTGGTGGTGCCGTCTCATGTGATGCGGGAGACGATGTTGCAGATGCGGGAGCATATCCCCCGCGAGGCCATCGTCGTAACTGCCTCCAAGGGAATTGAGAACGCCACCCACCTGACCATGACCGGTGTCTTGAATCAGACCCTGCCGCATGTTCCGCAAGAACAGCTGGCGGTGCTCTCAGGTCCCAGCTTTGCACGCGAAGTCGCCATGGGCTTTCCCACCGCCGTGACGGTCGCCGCCAAGGATCTCGCCGTCGCCGCTTTAGTTCAGCATGTATTTGCAACGTCTTCTTTCAGGGTTTACACAAACGACGATGTGCTTGGCGTGGAACTGGGCGGTGCTGTGAAAAATGTCATTGCCATCGCCACCGGGGTCATCGACGGGCTCGGTCTTGGGCTGAACACGAGGGCGGCCCTCATCACCCGCGGTCAGACGGAGATTCGACGGCTGGGTGTGGCACTCGGCGCCAAACCACGCACCTTCACGGGGTTGGCCGGCATCGGCGATCTCATATTGACCTGCACCGGCACGCTCAGCCGCAATCACACCCTCGGCCAGAAAATAGGGCGCGGCATGAACCTCAAAGACATTCTGGCCGAAATGCGCATGGTAGCCGAGGGAGTGAAAACCTCACAATCCGTTTACAACCTTTCTCGGAAACTCGGCGTCGAGATGCCTATCTGCCACGCGACATATCATATTTTATATGATGATCTCGCACCCGAGGTCGCGCTTCAGCGTCTAATGACCCGCGAGCTCAAATACGAGCTGGATGAAGAATGACGAGATTGTGAAAAAGGGTCAGTGATCAGAAATTCTAGGTAGTGCCCATCCACGGTTTCATTAAGGGCACTGATTAGTTTCCGATCCAGAAATGTGCAATTTTCTGCAAGTTCAAGGAAATCAAGGAATTGTGCGGAGGCGTACTCGTGTACGCCGCACAAGCGATTCCGCCGATTGACGCCGAAATTGCGGAAAAGGGCCATTTATGGATGGAAACTAGGTAACATAACAGTGATCAACATAGATAACCCGGTTTCATGTAGTGGTTTACCAGAAACACTGGTCAAGGATAAACGGAAACGAAAAGGAATTGCGATTGCCAGCCAATCAACCACACAAAGGCGCAGGCCACCGGAAGAGACTGCGGGAGAAGTTTTTGTCATCCGGCTTGAAAGGGTTTCACGATTACGAGGTGATCGAGCTGCTGCTGACCCTGGCAACACCCCGCAAGGATTGCAAAGCTGCGGCCAAAACCGCCTTGGCCAGGTTCAGGGGCCTGCAGGGGGTGCTGGAAGCCGCTCCCGAGGACCTCTGCGAGGTCGACGGCATCGGGCCCATAAACCTTTTCGGGGTCAAGCTGGTCAAGGCCGTTGCCGACCGCTACCTGGGCCGGAAAATCGAAAACAAGAATCCTTTGAACAACTCCCGGGACCTGTTCGATTTTCTCTATCATAGCATGCGGGACAAGCAGCGGGAACACTTCAGGGCCATCTATCTCGATGCCAAAAACCGTGTGATCGCCACCGAAACGCTTTTTAAGGGGACTTTGACCGCCAGCTCGGTTTATCCACGCGAAGTGGTGCACGCAGCACTGAAGAATCAGGCGGCAGCTCTGATTTTTGCCCACAACCACCCCTCGGGCGACCCGCAGCCATCGGCGGACGACATCGCCATCACCCGACGATTGATCTTTGCCTGTCGCGTGACCAACATCACAGTGCACGAGCATCTTATCATCGGGAACAACCGCTATTTCAGTTTCGCCGACCAGGGTCACATTGCCCGCATCAATCGGGAATTCGACCAGATCGACACCTGAACCTCTACAATGAATAGGCCTCACTCAGAGTTCCCGTGCTGTGCATGTGTGCGAGACATGCAAAGGATATATAAAGATGTCGAACACAGACCCAAAGCATCGTAAAATAGATTACCCGTATTGTTTTTCAAAGCTGGACAAGGTGTTTCCCCTCGGCGCAGACGGGCTCCGACACACGCCCGAATCGTGCATGCCCTGCCTCTACAAGATCGAGTGTCTCAGGGCGGCCATGAAGAAATCAGAAGGCTTGAAGGTCCACGAAGAAAAACTGGAACGGGCTTATGCTTCCGGCGCGATCGGTTTTCTGGAGCGCTGGTCTAAGAAAAAAGATCTGCATCGACGGATGCAGCAGCAGAAAAAAACAGCCAGCGGGCAAGGAGAGAAACATGAAAACGATTAGAGACATCACCATCAGCGGCAAACGGGTGTTTATTCGGGTCGATTTCAACGTTCCCCTGGATAAGCAGCAACAAATTACCGATGACTCGCGCATCAGAGCAGCCTTGCCCACCATTGCTTATGCGCGCGAAAAGGGCGCCAAGCTGATTCTTGCCAGCCATTTGGGGCGTCCGAAGGGCAAACCGGCAGCGGAATTCAGCTTGTCGCCGGTTGCCCGACGTCTCGGCGACCTGCTCGACGCGGATGTCAAGATGGCGGAGGACTGCGTCGGAGGGGCGGTCGCTCATCTGATATCCGGAATGCAGCCCGGTGACGTGACCTTGCTGGAAAATTTGCGGTTTCATTCACAAGAGCAGGAGAACGACGACGCTTTTGCCCAGTCTCTGGCCGCTTTGTGCGATGTCTACATCAACGATGCCTTTGCGGTATCCCACCGCGCCAATGCGTCGGTTGTTGCCATAACCAAATTCGCCCCGACTTCGGGTGCCGGTTTTCTGCTGGAAAAAGAAATCAACTATATCAAGAAAGCGATGGCAGACCCCCGCCGCCCTCTGGCGGCTGTGGTCGGCGGGGCCAAGGTTTCCTCCAAACTCGCGGCCTTGCACAACATGCTGCAGCATGTCGATACGGTGATCGTGGGCGGGGCTATGGCCAACACTTTTTTGAAATTCATGGGGTATGCCGTCGGCCAGTCGAAAATTGAAGAAGACCTTGTCGCCGCAGCCGGAGATGTCATAAAGAAGGCCAGCGAAAAAGGGGTACGATTCTATCTGCCTGTAGACTTGGTTGTCGCGCCGGAACCGGATGTCAAAGCGCCCGCCAAGATTGTTCCGGCCCAGGAGATCCCGACCGACTGGATGGCACTCGATATCGGCCCGGCCACCGCGCTGCTTTTTCGGGAAGCGCTGCAGGATGCCCGCACGGTGGTTTGGAACGGTCCCATGGGCATGTTTGAAATCGATGCCTTCAGCCGCGGAACCACGTCCATGGCCGCCAGTGTCGCAGCGGCCCACGCGTTGACGATCGTCGGCGGTGGGGATACCGACGCCGCCGTCCACATGGCCGGTGAGACGGATCGGATATCCTTTATTTCGACCGGCGGTGGGGCATTCCTTGAAATGTTAGAAGGAAAGACGCTGCCCGCCATCGTCGCTTTGGAAGCGGTCGAAGAAAAGGCGCCGTAAAGCGTGTTTATCCGGATACGACATCTTTTGGCTTCGTCCGGCTCTCTTACATTATTTTTCCGCGATTCCGATCCAATATGGACAGTTCAGACAACGGAAAGTCAAGCCGTAAATTTTTTAATTGGCGCTTCTGGCTGCTGGCTGCCGCTGCAGTCGTCATTCTTTTGGTGCTGGGATTTGTCTACCGGGAAGTGCTCTGGACCCACCTGAAGGCGATCTACCGATTCGCTACGGATAAGGAACAAGTGGCGGGTATGATCAGATCCTTCGGGATCTTTGCACCGCTGGCCTTTATCGCCTTTCAGTTCTTACAGGTTATTTTCGCCCCGGTGCCCGGTGAGGCCACCGGTTTCATAGGCGGTTACATCTTCGGGGCCGGCAAGGGTTTCCTGTTTTCGACCGTCGGGTTGACCCTGGGATCTTTGGCCAATTTCCTGATCGGGCGTTATCTGGGCAATCACTTCATTCGCCGCCTCGTTCCAGAGAACACGCTCAGACGTTTCGACACATTCCCTGTCTCTTATACACATCTCCGAGCCCACGAGACCATTC
>JARFQH010000152.1 GCA_029287875.1 Desulfobacteraceae bacterium
CGGGTAAGCGGTGAGGGCACAATTGCGGGAACCTTGGAACGAAAGGGTCTTTGGCTCATTCAAACCCCGCAGGTCTTTCGATACGCGCTCATCTCCGAGGCCCATGAGCGGGCCCTGCGCGACGGCTATGTCGGGACCGACGACGCCACCCTGGTCGAACGCCTCGGGTTCCCGGTCACCCTCATCAGCGGCAGTAAATCGAACATCAAGGTGACCACCGCCGAAGACCTGGCGATGGCCGCTGCGCTGCTTCGAGCCGCAGGCGAGTGAAACCCGCATTATCTTCCTACCGTATCTCCATATGAGCCAACGCGTTGGTGATTCATTTGTCCGGATCAACCCCCAAAAGAGTCGCGAATGAGCGCTGCCTCTGGCTGCCGCCTCCAGTTTGATCGAAGAGGAAACGTCTAAATTTTGGCGATAAATTCCAAATCGCAACTAACAAACTTCAGGGTGAGTCACCGACATTAGACATCGGCCGGAACGCCGGACCCGTTCAAACTGTTGAGCCCGATTCCGGTCGACCCGCCAGTTGGTTGACACCAGGCGGTGCGATACTTAATTTACAGCCGTCAAATTCATAAAATTATTGTAATTTCAGGCATAAAACAGGTCACACGATCACCAGCACGAGGAGGATAAAATTTGGAACATACAGCCACGATGGACAGCCAGGCCGCGGCAGTCAACCAGGACCAATTCATGCGCCAGCTGAAACAAACCTTTGAAAAACTGCCGAACGATATTCCGATCTACATGTTTATCGAACGGGGCCGAGACGATATATTTTCTCAGACCAACCGCCAGATCGTTCGCGCCTTCAGAGAACTGACATCCAAGATCACCTTTCGCGAACATCCAATGGATCACGAGCTGGCACGCAAGTGGGACGTCGACCGTTCGCCGAGCCTTCTGATCGCTCCGGAACGGGTGAACATCCGCTGGATAGGAGCCCCGTTGGGAGAAGAAGGGCGTATCTTTCTCGAAACCCTCATATTTGTCGGGTTGGGGAAAAGCAATTTGAATGAGCAGACATTAAAAGTGCTGAAAAAGATCGATACGCCCCGACGGGTGAAGGTCTTTGTCAGCGCCACCTGTCCCTACTGTCCGCAGCAGGCCGTCAATGCTATTCGGGCCGCCATCGAGAGACCGGATATGGTTTCGGTCGAGATCGTCGACATCCAGAGCGCGCCGGATCTGGCCGATCAGTACGCCGCGCACAGCGTGCCTCAGACCTTTGCCAACGATATCCTCATCGGGCAGGGGGCTCAGAGCGAGGAGGTATTTGCCCTTTCACTTCAAAAAATGGAACCCCAAACCATTTTTATTCCGGAAAGCGACGCCGAACTGGTCAAAAACGACGTGGTGATCGTCGGGGGTGGTCCGGCCGGTCTGGCTGCCGGTATCTATACCGAACGAAGTGGACTGCGGACCGCGATACTTGAACGCGACGCCCTCGGCGGTCAGGTGGCCACGACGCCGATTGTCGAAAACTATCCCGGCTTCGCGCAGGTCGGCGGCAAAACTCTGGTGGACATCATGGTCAGCCACGCCTTGCAGTACGTCCAGATTTACCCCGGAGAATCCGTGCTGGATATTCAACCGGGAGATCCCATCGTCGTCCAGACCAGCCGCCGCAAGTTCGAAACGCGAGCGGTCCTGCTGGCCACCGGCGCCAAGCACCGCCACTTAGAGATTCCCGGAGAAGAGCGCCTGGCGGGAAGGGGTGTCAGCTACTGCAGTACCTGTGACGGGCCGCTATTCCGGGAAAAGAAGGTCATCATGGTCGGCGGTGGAAACAGCGCCGTCACCGAAGCCCTGCATCTGTTTCACCTCGGTATAGATGTGACCGTTGTACACCGGCGCGACAAACTCCGGGCCCAGGATTTTCTGGCCAAGCAACTCTTCGACAACAATATTCCGGTGCTGTGGAACGCCGAGGTCAAGGAAATCCGCGGCAAAGAAAGGGTTGAAGAGGTGGTGCTGGTCGACAACCGGTCCGGAAAGGAGAGCGTCTTCAAAACCAACGGCGTTTTTATCGCCATCGGCTACGAACCGTCGGTCGAACTGGCCAAGAAAATCGGGGTGGAGTTGACCGAAGACGATTTCATCAAACACGACGAAAGACACCGGACCAACATACCCGGCATTTACTCGGCCGGAGACGTGGAAGGGGGCTACAAGCAGATCGTGACGGCTTCCGGTCAGGGGTCGGCGGCCGCCATATCGATATTCGAAGATCTGATTAACCCTTACTGGAAGACGCAGGTCAACCTGGACACCGAGGTTTACGGCAGCAAAAACTGATCGGCATCCTTCCAGGCCGGAAAACTTTGGCGGTAGTTATCGAGCCGGCCCCGCTCGAGCGGCAGCGTGAAGACGCAAGGGGCGTGAGCACTGCGAAACAAAATGTTGCCGACCGGATCGATGACGGAGGAATCGCCGCTGTGGTAAAGGCCGTTGCCGTCGGTGCCGACACGGTTGACGCCGATGACATAGGACTGGTTTTCAATGGCCCGCGCCTGCAAGAGGAGCTTCCAGTGCTCGGCTCTTCGCTGCGGCCAGTTGGCGACAAAAAGCGCCAGATCGTAAGTGCGGTTCGTGTTCCGTGTCCAGACTGGAAAGCGAAGATCGTAACAGACAAAGGGCCGGACCTTCCAGCCTTTCAACTCGACCAGAAGCGAAGCACTGCCGGCCGTGTAGACCTGATCCTCACCCGCGTACCTAAAAAGATGTTTCTTGTCATAGGTCGCCATCTCGCCGTTTGGGCCCGCCCAGCACAGGCGGTTGTAAAACCGTCCGTCATCGATGACAATGATGCTGCCGACCACGGCGGCGGCGGTGCGCCGGGCGGTTTCACGCAACCAGCCGACGGCGCGACCGTTCATATCTTCCGCCAGCGCGGCAGCATTCATGCTGAAGCCGGTCGTAAACATCTCCGGCAACACGATCAGGTCGGTTGCGATCTGTAGACTGCCGATCAGGTGATCGAAACGGCGCAGGTTGGCCGCAACGTCCTCCCAATCCAATTCGGTTTGAATCAACGTTACCGTCAAATCCGGCATAAAATCTCCGCAGCTTTTTTGAGGGTTTCATCCTTTTTGGCAAAGCAGAAGCGCAGCACCCGGTGATCTTCTCCGTCATGATAGAATACCGACGGCGGTATGGCGGCGACGCCGTATTCCATTGTCAACCGTCGGGCGAACGCGATATCAGATTCGTTCGAGACGGCCGAGTAATCGAGCATCTGAAAGTAGGTTCCGTGGCAGCTGAGCGGGCGGAGCCGGGAGTCCCTCATAAAGGAAAGGAATGTGTCCCTTTTTTCCCGGTAAAAATTCGGCAGATCGCTGTAAATGTTCTTTTGCTGCATGAAATCGGCGTACGCCATCTGGATTGGTGTGGCCGAAGAGAATGTCAGAAACTGGTGAATCCGGCGGAACTCCTGCGTCAACGCGGCCGGCGCGATGCAGTAGCCGATCTTCCAGCCGGTGGCGTGATAGGTTTTGCCGAAGGAGCTTATGACGAAACTGCGCTCGGCCAGCTCCGGGTCGCGCAACAGGCTCTGGTGACGCCTGCCGTCGAAGATGATGTGTTCGTAAACCTCGTCGCTGACGATCAGAAGATCGCTGCCCCGCACGATTTCCCTCAACGCGGCTATATCCTTGGCCGTCAGAATCGTACCGGTCGGGTTGTGGGGCGAATTAAGGACCAATAAACGGGCCTCTTTTGCGGCATCGGCGACCGCGTTCCAGTCGATGCGGTAACCGGGAAACGACATTTTATGGTAGATCGTCCGCCCGCCGCTCAGTTCGATGACCGGCACGTAGGCGTCATATGCCGGTTCGAAAACGATCACCGCATCGCCCGGATGTACGACAGCCGTTATCGCCGCAAAAAGCGCTTCCGTAGCGCCTGAGGTCACGGTAATGTCGAGCTCGGGGTCGACCCGGGCTCCATAGAGATCGAAGACCTTTTCGGCTATCCTCTCCCTTAAGAGCGCCACTCCCTGCATGGGGGCGTACTGATTGTGGCCGGCGCGCATGTGTTTTCCCACCAGTTCCATCAATCCTGAAGGCACGTCGAAATCGGGAAACCCCTGAGAAAGATTGCAGGCGCCGTGTTCGTTGGCCAGTTGGGTCATGGTGGTAAAAATCGTCACACCGACCTGGGGCAGCTTGGAGCGTAAGGGCATGGGAGGGCCTCGCATTGGCGATGGTTCGTGTAGGGGTGCTGGATTTCGCACGGTTTTCTTTGATGTTGAGACATCAGCCCCCCTGCCGTGCCGGCAGCCTTCTGGCCGCACGGCTGGATGCCGGAGCATACGCAGACCTTGTCGGCCTGTCAAGCGGTCGGTTGACCGCTTTTACCGACGGCCTTAAAGAAGATGATCCGATAACGAATCACGGCGACTTGACGCCGATAGATTGACACCATATGATCGCTATAAGGTCAATCTGTGTGAGGTGTGCATTTTATGCCGGAATCTCCTGATTATCCAGCGGTGCCCACAGCCGGTCGGTATCCCGAATGCCCGGTTGTTGCCGTGGGGGCGGTGGTATTCAATGGGGAACGCGTTCTTTTGGTTCGCCGCGGGCAACCGCCGTCGCAAGATCTCTGGGCCATACCGGGCGGCAAGGTCCGACTCGGTGAAACCCTGCAGGCGGCCGCAGAACGGGAAATTCTGGAGGAAACCGGGATCACCGTCCGCGCCCGCCAGCCGGTTTACACCTTCGATCTCATCGAGCAGGACGCGCAGGGTCGCATCCGGTTTCACTACGTGATCGTGGACCTGGTCGCAGATTATGTGACCGGCACCATCAGTGCCGGTGACGATGCCCGTGAGGTCCGCTGGATCGGGCCCGACGAAATTCGGCAGTTGAAGGTGAGCCCCCAAACCATTGACCTCCTGCAGCGCAAATACGGCTTCGGCCGGCCGCGAGCGGATGGTTCACCCGTTCCGAACATGTCCCGATAAAATGCAGTGAAAGGCGGTCCGGCGATGCACCCTGATCGGATCAAATGGAATCGCAAGTACCGCAGCCGCGGGGCGGCCCTTTCCGCCCACCCATCTGACATCGTCTGCAATTTTTATCACCAAGCCTCCCATGAATGCGCTCTCGACATTGCGGCCGGCAACGGCCGCAATGCACTCTTTCTGGCGCAAAAGGGGTTTGCGGTGGAGGCCCTGGACATCTCGGAGGCCGGGCTGAAGATGGCCGCCGGTCGGGACCCCAAGATACGCGCGGCTTGCGTCGATCTCGACGTATACGATATCGTGCCGCGGCGCTACAGTCTGGTCCTCAACATCCGATACCTCAACCGCAGGCTCTTTCCTCAGATTTGCGAAGCCCTGACCGGGGGCGGGGTCCTTATTTTCGAAACCTACCTTAAACGCCCGAACTTCATTCCGCAGCGTCCGCATCGCGACGACCACCTTTTGAGGATCAACGAGCTGTTGCTCGGGTTTTTAAAACTGGAGGTCGTCTATTACCGCGAGACAACGGCCGCAGCCGTCGGTGAACCCTACCCGATGGCCTCGCTGGTGGCCATCAAACGATAATGCCCGCTTCATGCAAAAAGGCGGCGATATCGCGCCAGAAACGCTCAGCATCCGGCGGGCAGTCGTTGTGGCCGCAGTCGTACGCCAGGAGTGTCGCACGCCGGGCGGCCTTTTGAAGCGTCGTGCCGTGATGAAAGGGAATGATGTCGTCGTGGCGGCCGTGAACGATGAGAACCGGGCCTCTGAAATCGCGCACGACCGTCAGGTTGTCGAAAGGGTCGCGGACCATGAACCCGGGAACCAGGTATCGCGACGCCATGGCGCGGATACCGGTGAAGGTCGACGCCAGAATCAAGGCTGCCGCCGGTCTCACTGCGGCCAAGGCACAAACGGCACCGCCGCCGAGAGAACGGCCGTAGAAAACGATTTTCGAGGGATCGACATCACGACGCGCCGCCAGCATGTCGTAGGCCGCAAGAAAGGCCGCGGTGATGCTTTTCTGAGACGGTGTGCCGGTCGATTGGCCGTAACCCGGGTATTCGACCAACAACACGCCGATACCGAGAGCGGTGAAGGGTATCAGTTCGCCGGTGCACACATCGATGCGCTCGGCATTGCCGTGGGCGAAGATGAGGGCCGGCCTGCGGCCGTTTGACGGACCTCCGGTCGGAGGGATGTACCAGCTTTCAACGGAGGCGCCAGGGATGGTAAGCCAGATTTTTTCAATCGGCAGGTTGTCGGGAAGGGCAACCGGGGCATAGCCGATGTGACTGCGCGGAAAAATCATCTGGCGCTGGAAAGCAAACACCAGCGTGCAGTAAGCCGCATACGCCAGCAC
>JARFQH010000169.1 GCA_029287875.1 Desulfobacteraceae bacterium
CACCATGGGCGCCGATCACACCGCCGGCTACGCGGTTACCGCCAACATCCTCGGGGTGGGCGGCAAGGTCGATCCACTGACCCCCGAAGGCCAGGTCGAACTGTCGCGCAACCTGCAGATCGCCACGGCGGCGGTGGATTCCACCGGCATGTGCCTGTTCATCGCCTTTGCGGTGCTCGATCAACCAGAGACTTTCCAGGCCTTGATCGACATGATCAATGCCTTTTACGGTATGGAACTGACGGCGGACGGGGTGGCCGAACTGGGCAAGTCGGTACTCAAGACTGAAAGAGACTTCAACGAACGGGCCGGTTTTACCTCCAAACAGGATCGGCTGCCGGAATATTTCATTAAGGAAGAACTGCCGCCCCACAACGTCACCTTCAAGGTCAAAGACGAGGAATTGGACCAGTTGTATAACTGGTAGTCCGACGGCTCGACATCAACCGAATGGGGAACACCGTTTGCGGTTTCCCCATTTTTTTCATTTTACGATCTCTGCAGGACCGGTATCGAGAGGCAGCCGGGCGCCGGACACAACCTTACGCCTGGAGATTCGAGACCGCAACACTCAGCGTAAGCGGCCGCCCTGCAGCAAATAAATTGGGGAATCCTAACGATAATGGGAAACGACGGCCACACCGCATTGCGGTTTCAGGTTGAACCGGCTATCATACCATCTTGCTTCACACCCTTGTTCTCGCGGGGGGTGCGGGTCAGCGCTTGCCTGGAGTGCAGTTTGAAGGAACTGATGTGCCGGCAGATCGGATTGGCGGAAGACTATCTGGAGAACAGAGTTCAAACCGTATTTCTCAACGGACATCCCGTCGATGACGTCAACCGGACAACAGTTGGGGAAGGCGCAACCGTTGCGCTGTCAGCCGCGATGCCCGGTCTGGTCGGTGCCGTATTGAGGAAAGGCGGCGTTTTAGCCACCCTCCGCAAAAACATTACCTACCGAAACGACGCCTCGGCCCGTGAAACCTGTGAGGGCAGAGTAATTGTAAAGCTCTTCAACATGACCACCCGTGAGGTCGGACCGTTACTGTTGGCGCGCGGCATTTGGATGGAAGGCGCCGAGTTGAGGGAAGTACTCGACCGGTGTGAAGATCTGCTCAGAAAAGGATGCCGGCGGGCGATGTTAGGCAACAATCCAATCGGCCTTGACGATTTGAGGTCACGTATAAAAGACAAAGACACCCTGTTTCTTCAAGTCACCACTGAGGACC
The DNA here is from genome assembly GCA_029287875.1 of Desulfobacteraceae bacterium. Taxonomy (GTDB): domain Bacteria; phylum Desulfobacterota; class Desulfobacteria; order Desulfobacterales; family SG8-13; genus JARFQH01. The sequence goes on from JARFQH010000169.1 coordinate 1,230, forward strand.
CCAGCAAAAAATAATTCCACATCTTGCTTGTCTTTTGGTTCTTCTACTGCGTCTCATCCACCGACACGTATCTCGATATGCGCCGCTGAATGCGCCTTGTAGACGAACCCAAATCCGGCGCAATCTTGTGGAATTATTTTTTACCGTGACCCTGATTAACTCAAACCGTTTATCACCTCAGCTGTGACCTTTCCGGCGGGCACCGGATCTTCGGGTCATTCGATCAAAATGTGACCTCATTTTTGAGTAATCCCTTAACCGCCGCCTACCGGTGGGAAGACCCCCAATCGGCTGCCGTCTTTCAAATTCGATTCACGGCTGGCATGAATCCCATCGACAAAGATCAGCTTGACCAGGCCAGTCGGAATGTTCAATTGCTGCAATACGTCTTCCACAGTAGCACCGTCGGCAACATCCAAAACGCAGCTGCCCTTTTCAAGTTGATTGGGCAAGTAACGAGCCAAGGTGGCGTATAGGTTGGCTTCAATCTTCATCTTATCTATTCTTCCCTTCGTATGAAAACATCAGTTGGGAACTCATATAGGTTTGATAATAGGGCTGAAGGATTCCTTTTTCAAGTCTACCTCGAGCGATAGGCTTAGCCGGTCAATTTTCGCTACCCCATCAAAACAGGAGCGCTTGCCTTTTTAACGACAGCGGTTTATCAGGGAAGAACCTGACATCTTGCTCGTTCTGCATGTGCTGCTGGAAAGGAACAATTTATGGATTCAGCCACAACCGCACAACTGGAAAAATTGGTTCGCGATATATCGGGGCAAATTTCCGACCCCGCCCATCGCAGTGTTTGGGTTTTAGAAGATGGCCCGGCCCGGAAACTTTCCGAGCGCTGCGCCCGCAGCATGCGCGATGTCTACCTCGCAGCGCTCAACCAAAGCATCTGGCCGCATCGCTACGTCCGCAACCGCGACATCCTCGCACTGGAAGATCAGTTGAAACTGGCAAATTCCAGAGTGGCCGTTATCGGTGCCGGCGGGCTGGGGGGGACGGTTATCCTGCTGTTGGCCCGCATCGGGGTCGGTTTTCTGACAGTGGTTGACGGAGACGTTTTCGATGAAACCAATTTGAACCGTCAGGCCCTGTCCGACACCGCGAATATCGGCGTGCCCAAAGCAGAAGAGGCTGCCAAAAAGGTCCGGGAAATAAATCCGGCGGTCGAGGTGAGCATGTTCCGAAAAAAAATCAATGCCGCCAATGCCGATTCTATTTTGGCAGAGATGCACGTGGTGGCCGATGCGTTGGACAACATCCCCGATCGAATGACGATCGGCAGCACCGCACAGAAACTCGGGATTCCTCTCGTACACGGTGCCTTGGCCGGCTTCGACGGGCAGGTCATGACCATTTTCCCTGAAGATCCCGGTTTGGAGCGAATTTACGGAGAAACGCAAACGCCAAGAAACGATCCCGGACGTCCGGAAGCCATTCTAGGTGTACCGGCACCAACTCCATCTATCGTCGCTACCATTCAGGCGATGGAAGTCATCAAAATCCTGCTCGACCGTGGGCAGCTCATCCGCAACCGGATGCTGCACATCGATCTCGAAGGGAGTCGGTTTGACAGCTTCAGTTTTTAACGCTATATGTTCATTCCTGCGGCAAGGACCGTCTTCATTGGCGACAACCCTTCTTTTGTTCCAGGAAAGGCCTTCTCGCATTAACACCTCGACCCGCCTAACAGAAAAACCGAATGCCGGGCATTATCTCACTGTTCTGGCCGCAGACCAGCCATATTCGACGCTGCCGCCGGAGCAAAAAAAGGGCAGCCCCTCTTTTCGGAGGGAGTGCCCCTTATTTTCCCGGATAATGGGAAGTTAAATCACGGTGACATTCACGGCAGCCGGACCTTTTTGCCCTTGCTCTATGTCAAAGCTAACACGGTCGCCTTCACTGAGGGATTTAAAGCCGGTGGCGTTAATGGCTGAATGATGAACGAACACATCCGGCCCGTCTTCCTGCTCAATAAACCCGAACCCTTTTTGGTCGCTGAACCACTTTACAGTTCCATTGATCATGGTGATATCCTCCTTTCATTAAAAATTTCAACGTCTCAAACTGGAGGATATCTCTCTTTGTAACGGATTGTTCCTTCAGAACGAAACTGTCCCGCGAACCTGATGCGGTACTTCATTGATTGCTTCGAAGATAATCAATTATTCGTCGAATTGCAAGACCATTATCATTTTTTTTGCCCGGCCATCCCGATCGCCACCGGGAAGACAGCTGACGGAATCGCCGAAGCTATTCGCAGAGTTCGAACAGGGCCGCCGCCCCCATGCCGCCGCCGATGCACATCGACTCGATACCGTATTTGGCACCCCTGGCTTTCATGTTGGCCAGCAGGGTGGCGCACAGCTTGGCACCGGTACACCCCAGAGGGTGGCCGAGGGCAATGGCACCGCCGTTGACATTCACTTTTTCCATGTCCAGGCCGAGTTCGCGGATACAGTATAGCGCCTGGGAAGCGAAGGCTTCGTTGATTTCAAAAAGGCCGACGTCGGCAATATCCATTCCGGCCATATCGAGCAGTTTCGGTATGGCGTAACGCGGTCCGACTCCCATTTCCTCCGGCTTGCACCCGACTGTTGTGTAGCACTTCAGTTTGGCAAGCGGCTGAACCCCGAACTCCTTGACCTTCTCTTCGCTCATGATGATCGCCGCCGCAGCACCGTCAGTGGTTTGGGATGAATTGCCGGCCGTCACCGTGCCGCCGGCCGCAAAAACAGGCTGCAGTGCCGCCAATCCTTCGAGGGTCGTGTTATCCCGGATGCCGTCGTCGAAGGCCTGGACAAACGATTCTTTTTCGTAAGTACCGTCCTGCTGCCGAACGAATTTTGTGGCCGGCGTCGGCACCAGTTCGGTAAAAAGGGTGTTCTTCCTGGCGTCGGCGGCTCTGGTCTGCGACTGAAACGCAAAGGCGTCCTGGTCCTCGCGAGAGATTTTGTAGCGTCGGGCAACATTCTCGGCCGTGATGCCCATCGACACGTAAAGTCCGGCATGTTCACGGGTATACTCGGGATGCGGCCGGGGCATGAACCCGCCCATGGGGATATAGGTCATCGACTCCACACCGCCGCCGACGACGACATCCGCCCAGCCCGCCATTACTTTCAGGGCCGCGGCGGTGATCGCTTCCAGGCCTGAAGCGCAGAACCGGTTCACAGTTGCGCCGGTCACCTCGGACGGAAAACCGGCAATCTGACTCACAAGCCGGCCGATGTTCAATCCCTGCTCGGCCTCGGGAAAACAACACCCTACCATGATATCCTCGACGTCCTTTTTCTGAAGATTGGGCGTGCACTCAACCGCAGTCGACAGAATAAAGGAAAGCAAATCCTCCGGCCGGGTGTCGCTGAAAGCGCCTTTGCCGCGTTTGCAGCCCGGCGTTCGGATGGAAGTGACGATATAGGCATCTCTCATGTCCTTACCCCCTTTTTTAACAATACTGATGGTATGATCTCAACAAAAACGATAGCCCTAACGGCCTCCACGGTGCATGAAAATGATGCGCCGAAATTCAACGGTCCCGCTCCCTCAACCGATTGGCGGGTGACTTTTGCAATCAATTACGCAGCGGCTTGCCCGTATTGAGCATGTGTTCGATCCGGGAAACTGTATTTTCCTGCCGCAGCAGTTCCATGAATGTCCGGCGCTCGAGTGTCAAAATCACCTCTTCGTCCAGTTCGCTGTTGGTGCGAACCTCGCCGCCGCTGATGACAAAAGCGATCCGCTTGGCCAGCAGTGCGTCATAATCGGTGATAAAACCGCCTTTATGCATATTGTAGATTTCGGCTGCAATCATGCCCTGAGCCGACTCGCCGATAACTCTGAGCTTCGGCTTGACGGGCGGCGCATATCCCTCATCCACCATTTTCAAGACTTCTTTTTTGGCCTCGCCGACAAGGTAGTCGCGGTTAAAGACGATCCGGTCCCGCGCACCGAGAAAGCCAGTGGCCCGGGCATCGGCGGCCGAGGTGGAGACCTTGGCCATGGCGATGGTCATAAAAACGGGAATGAAGAAGCGCCCCAGATCCACATCCGTAACCGAGGCGGGAATCGTCTGAATGGTCCGCCGCCAAAGATTCAGGCATCCCCCGCCGGCGGGCAGCAGTCCGACACCGATTTCGACCAAGCCCATATAGAGTTCGGCGTGGCCGACGATCCGGTCAACCGCCAGGCAGACTTCGCAGCCCCCTCCGAGGGTCAATCCGTAAGGAGCGGCCACGACCGGAAACGGCGCATACCTTGCCCGCTGCAACACCTTTTGCAGATCGTGCACCATCTTCTCGATATCGGCATATCGCTTCTCTTTGACGGCCCCGAGGATACCCTTCAGGTCGGCGCCGGCAGAAAAAGCGCCGGGCATTCCGCCGGCCTGGTTCCCAATGACCAACCCGGCCCCGTTGGCATCGACATGGTCGAGCGCTTGCGCCATGAAATCCAGGATTTCCGCATTCAGTGCATTCATTTTGGTGTGGAACTCGAGGCAGGCCACGCCATCACCCAGATCGACCAATGAAGCGGATGGCGTGCCGCTGATCACTTTGCCGGCGCCCTTGAGAGCCTTGAGGAAGATGATGTTGGGACTGACGTCGAGTTCCCGGTAGCCTTCGGCGGCAAAATCGTAATAAGAGACCTTCCCGTTGTCGGTCCTGTAAAACGTGCTGCGGCCGGCTGCGATCATCGCTTGAATTTTTTTAGGCACCTCGAACCCGTCGCGCGCCATTTTCTCGACCGACTCTTTTAGCCCGATCGCGTCCCAGGTTTCAAAGGGACCGAGCCCGAAGTTAAAGCCCCATCGCATGGCGTTGTCGATATCGACGATCGTGTCGGATATCTCTGGAATGCGGTTGGCGGCATAAATCAGGTTATTCGCCAAGGCTTTCCAAGTGAATCGGGCCAGTTTATCGTCACCGTAAACCACGGCCCGCATTCTTTCCGGCAGGGTCCGGGCATGCCGGACTTTCTCCAGGCAGGGATAGGTCGGCGTTTCATATTCGCCGTAGGTCAATGTGTCCGGATCGATGACTTTACGAATCTTCTGCCACTCGGGCGTCAGTTCGGTTTTGTAGAAGCCGCTCTGGCTTTTTTTGCCCAGCAGATTTTTTTCGATCATGCTCTGGACGAACCCGGGCATCTCGTAACTGTCCCGACCTTCGTCGTCCGGCACCATTTCGTAGGTGTTGCGAGCGACGTGGGCAAGCACGTCGAGTCCCACCAGATCAGCGGTTTTGAACATGGCGGTCTTAGGCCGTCCCATGACCGGACCGAAGACGGCATCGACGGCCGGAATCGTCAAACCCTCTTCCCGCATCAACTGCATGGCCTTGACAATTCCCTGGACCCCGATGCGGTTGCCGATAAAATTGGGCGTGTCCTTGGCCCATACGATCCCCTTGCCGAGAATCTTTTCACCGTATTCAGCAACAAATGTGAGAAGTTCCGGCAGCGTGTCCTCTCCGGGAATAATTTCCAGCAGCCGCATGTAGCGTACCGGATTGAAAAAATGGGTCCCCAGGAAGTGCTGCCGAAACTCCGGGCTCAGTCCCTTGGACATGGCTTTGAGCGGAATTCCGGAGGTATTGGTGGTGACGATCGTGCCCGGGCGGCGGACTGTCTCGATCTTTTGCAGGAGGTTTTGTTTGACCTTCAGGTTTTCCACCACGACTTCAATGACCCAGTCACACTCGGCGAGCCTTTCAAAGTCGTCTTCGAGGTTACCGATGTCGATGCGCTCGGCGTCTTTGGGATGCATGAGCAACGCCGGACTGGCTTTGAGCACATTATCCAGCCCCTGCTTGACGATTCGATTGCGCGCCTTTGGGTCACGTTTCTGTTCATCCTTCAAGTCCGGAGGCACGATGTCCAGCATCACCGTCCGCACGCCGGCACTGGCAAGCATGGCGGCGATACCGCCACCCATGACGCCGGACCCGATCACCGCAGCCTTTCTGATCTTTTTCATGATGATTGTCCTCCTGTCGATTAAAATGAATGAATATTCATTCACTTAACAAATCCAGGTCGACTCTGTCAAGAAAAAACCCGGGAATGGTTTAATGTGTCAAAATACTATAATTACTTTAGAAAAAGGCCATATAGACACGGGTGTCTTTATATCTTGGCCGATTCACGCGCGATGCAACGCCGGGTATAATTATGAATATTTATTCAAAAGGCAGATCATCTGTTGGACGATCTGCCATGACCGATGGCGCCGGCACCGGTCATAATCGTCGATGGAAACGATGTTGAGGTTGCTGCAGGCAACCACATCGGTGAAATCAGCCCCGAAGTTGACCAAAACGGGCGGACGGTGTTAAAATAATACTCTAAAACCAAAAACATTCTGTCGGCTGTTTCAGCGGAGTTGAATTTGTGGCTGGAGAAAACGCCAGGGACAGTGTGACGCGGGAAGGAGGCGGCGGATGAATGCAAGAATCAAAAAGTATGTTTTCAGCGGCATTTTATTGTTCATTGGCTATTTTTTGGCAAGTCAACACATTGTGATCAAAAACAAAGAGTTCAAATTATTAAAAAAGTCAGAGTTGACGTACGAATACACCTTTTACAACGTCACCGACAGAGATCCCGAAGACATCATCAAGATCGATATGTTGCGGGAAGACGGCATTGGAGATGTTCTGGTTGATTTCGGGCTCTTGAGCGAAGAGGACAAATACAAGCTCGAAACTTATTACAGCAACCTGGAAGAGTAACCCCCTTTTTTTCTTTTCTTCGCGCTTCAAGAGTTTATATACCGTGTCGTATATGACCCCTCCAACAATACATTAACCCGCATTTTCACCCTTTCCTATATTTTTCTTGTTATCATAAAACCGCAAGGCAGACCCGCGCGCGCCATCCGGTTGGTCAATGCCGTAAATTCTTAAGAGGTTATGTTCTTGCCGCCTGTATTTGGATGTCATTCACGGCCTGCGATGGCCGTGCTTATGGACAGCCGGAGACCGTCGGTTGCAAGAGAAATAGCGCCGTCTTGGTCAGTCCGCAACAGGCGGGTTTTTGCCTGACGATAGCGCTTCAAAACGGCGGGATGGGGAAAGTGATAGCGGTTCTGCCACCCTGCCGAAACGATACCGATCTGGGGTTGAACGGCGTCGATGAAACCAGGGGTGCTCGACGAGTCGCTGCCGTGATGTGGGACGAAGAGAACGGTGCTTTTCAAGTGGTCACCTTCTCGGGTCACAAGCTCTTTTTCGGCCTTGGCCGTGATGTCGCCGCAGAGAAGAAGTGAAATTGTACCGCTGGTAAACCGGGCGACCAGGGAATTGTTATTGAGATCCCGCCATGGTTCCGTTTGGCGACGCTCGAGAAACCCGGGCGGCGGATTGAGTATCTCGATTTTAACCCCCGCGACTTCCACCTGCCGATCGAGTTGCCGAAACGCGGGATGAGCGATGTTTTTATCCCTTATGGTTTTCATCAACTGCCGATACCCCGATGTATTCCCGGGCTCTCCGTTGGACCAGATATGGTGCACGTTGAAGTTCTCGGCAATATAAATCAATCCGTTCAGATGATCGCTGTTGGGATGTGTCAGGATGAGGGTCTCGACGGTTTTGATTTTCTTGTGCCACAAAAATGGGGCGATGATCCGGGCACCGACGTCGAACGCGGCATTGTCCGAATACCCGCCGCCGTCTACCAGCATACAGTATCCTCCAGGCAGTTCGAACAGCGTCGCACTGCCCTGCCCGACATCAAGGAAAGTAGCCCGCAAGTCCTGCCGTCCCAGTCGTTGATAAGCCCAGTAACCGATGTCGGCGACAATCGCAGACAGAACCAATGCCAGGACCACCCAAATCGGTTGAATTCGCTTTAATCCTCCACCGAACGGCATCCTCCCGACGGTGCCATCGGAATCCAACCGGAATTCGGTATTGTCGACTGCCGAGGCCTCGTCCTGTCTTCGGCGGCTGATAAGAACCACCACTGCGAAGACTAAAAGGTAATAACAGGCGATTTCAAGCAGAGAGGGGGTAACGGTTCGAACAGCCGCAAAGGGCAACTGCGACATCAGGCTCACCAGTTTGAGTGTCTGGGCGAGAACGGCCGCAGCCAGATTCATTATCGTCGCAGCGGCATTCGAACTGAGCGGCAACAAGAAAGCCGCCAGCAGTCCCGACGGCACCACGCCGAACCCGATTATCGGAACGAAGAGGCAGTTGGAGAGAATACCGATCAGCGAGACCTGGTTGAAATAGAACATCGTCAGCGGTAGGGTTCCCAATGTCGCCCATACCGACACGAGAACAAAGAGGGTAAACCTTCTTAAGACCCGCGAAGTCACCGGAACAGATAGCGGCAGCGGTGTTAGCGGGACCCGTGCCATGCCGTAGATGATGGCAAACACGGCCGTAAAGGACAGTTGAAAGGAAGCGGAAATAAAAACCGGCGGATAGACCACGAGAATTGACATCGCCGCAACGGCCAGCGTGTTCAGAAGATCCTGGTCCCTGCCATACAGAAAGGTCAGCAGGAAAAACCCGACCATGGCCAACGCTCTTTGTGTGGAGGGAGACATGCCGGCCAGCAATGCATATGCCAGCACGGGGAAAAATGTCCCGAGTGCCGCCCATTTGCGGGTTCCGGCATTCCAGAGGAACCAGGGGATCCGTGACAGAATGCGGGAGAGCAGGAAAAAAACCGTTGAGGCGACGATGCCGATATGCAGACCGGATATGGCCAGAAGGTGCCCGATGCCCACCCGTTGAAAGAAGACGGTGGTTTCCGGCGACAGGCGACTCCTATCCCCGAGAATCAACGCGGCCAAGACACCCCGGTGCTCGCCGGCGGGGGTCGTGTCAATAAGCTCGAGAATGCGCTCCCGCATCCGATCGATCCAATGCCCGATCCCGCTTCGTGGGCGTTCGCTCAAAATGGTCACAGATTCAAGGGGACTGTAGGCCGTGGCCCAGACCTCTTGGAACGCCAGGTAACGTTTATAATCGAAGCCACCGGGGTTATTGAAGTTATGTGGTTCGCGAATCCGGCTCTCGAACGAGATACGGTCGCCGCGGAAAAAGCCACAGTTGGTTCCGATGGCGGTTACCCGTATCCTCCCCGTGACCGGCCGGGAGACGCCGGCGGCTTCTATCCGTTCAACCGTCATCAGGAATTTCAAGCGGTTGCTGCGGGGCACCGGCCGCGAATCGACGGTTCCGGTGATGTGCCATTTTTGTTGGCCGGTAAAATGGATGATGTGGTGCGACGGAAAGCGTGGCGCCATCCAAGGCTGCACCGAGAGGTAGCCGAGGAAAATGAAAATCAACAGAGGCGATAGACTTTCGTTTCTGCGGCGAAGCAGGCAAAAGACGGTGAATCCGAAGGCTGCTGCAAGACCGACCAGAACCGCGGGCTCGAACCCCGCCAAAAAGAGTCCCCCGACAATGCCGATCATAAAGGAAAGAGCCAGCGGGATGAGCGGTCGTGCATATACATTCAGGACCATCACTATGCCGGCAGCCGCCTGACGGCGGCCCCGAGGGCGGCAAACTTTTTTTCGATGGCCTGGTAGCCGCGATCCAAATGGTAGACACGATTGACTTCGGTCGATCCCTTGGCCACCAACCCTGCCAGAATCAGAGAGGCGCTGGCCCTCAGGTCGGAGGCCATCACCGGTGCGGCCGACAGATGAGAAACCCCCCGCACGACCGCCGTATTGCCCGTAACGCGGATATCGGCCCCCATGCGCCGCAGTTCGCTGACATGAATGAAACGATTTTCGAAAATAGTTTCCGAAATGACGCTCAAGCCGTTGGCCACTGACATCAGGACCATGAACTGGGCCTGCATGTCCGTTGGAAAGCCTGGATACGGCTGCGTCCTTAAATCAACACTGTTGAAGGCGTCACCACCGGCTACCGTCAGACCTTTGTCCTCGACGCTGATTTTGGCTCCGGCGAGTTTTAGCTTGTCAGTGCAGGCTTCAAGGTGTGCCGGTTCACAGCCGCGCAGCGTGACCTGCCCCCGCGTCAGGGCCGCAGCGACCATGAAGGTGCCGGCTTCGATCCGGTCGGGAATGACGGTGAATGTGGTCGGATTCAAGGCGTCGACTCCCCGGATCGTAATAATCGAGGTGCCGGCCCCCTCAATACGGGCTCCCATCCCGGTCAGCATGTCTGCCAGCGCAACGATTTCAGGCTCACGTGCCGCGTTTCTGAGAACCGTGGTGCCGTGGGCCAGAACAGCCGTCATCATGAGGTTTTCCGTACCCGTGACGGTGGGAATATCGAAATAGATGTCGGCGCCGGTCAGCCGATCGGCTTTGGCCTCGACGTAGCCGTGGTCGAGATCGATGGCAGCGCCCAACGCCGCCAGACCTTTGAGGTGCAGGTTGATCGGGCGGGCGCCGATGGCGCATCCGCCCGGAAGCGACACCCGGGCCCGTTTCAACCGGGCTACCAGCGGCCCTAAAACCAGTATCGAGGCCCGCATCTTGCGCACGATATCATAAGGCGCTTCGGGGTTGTTGAGACCGGCGGCATTGATCCGCACTGTTTCGCCGGATCGCTCGACCGCGGCGCCGAGGTGTGTCAACAGTTGGCGGGTGCTGTCGATATCCCGCAAGTCCGGTACGTTTTTAAAGGTATTCCAGCCGTCGGTCAAAAGGGCCGCCACGAGAACCGGCAGGGCGGCATTTTTGGCACCGCTGATCTTGACCTCACCGTTCAGCTGTCTTCCGCCCTCCACTACGATTTTATCCATATAAATTTTTCTCCGAAAAATTTATGAAAAAAACTTTCAAGCTCCGCCCGACAATGGGCACAGAATTTCTTACCACAAAGATTCGCCCCGCCTGAGACTGAATGCGCCGTCTTTGGCGCAAAACGATAGCATGTTTTCGAGCCGTCTTTAGAAACCGTTCATCCGGGTGGAGGTACCTACCTTTTTCCGTATTACATTCTATTTTCGTGTTAAAGCACGACGGGGAAAAAATAAGTAAAGCGCTTGCTCCATAGCATTGTTTTGGAGGACAAGCGCTTTAAAATTTGACCAATTCAGTGGTTTGACGATCAGTGATGGTGGCTGCCCTTGCCTTTGCTTGAGTCCACGACGGCCTTGATGACGCAATACGTCATTCCGAGTCCGATGATGGTCAGCGCATACCACAGCCCCCCGTGAAAAACCATATGCCCCATATCCCAGATCCATTCGAAACTAAAGGGAAACATGTATCTCCTCCTGTGCTCTCAATTTACGCCTGTGCCGGTTGCAACTCTCCCTCCGGGGCGTCTGGCGTTGAAGTGGCTTCACTCTCGGACGGTGCGACCTCTCCTGTCGGCGGCTCAATGGGATTGAGTTCCGCTTCCTGGGGAAAAACAGGCATGTAGCGGTAGGAGATCGCAACTAGGATGATGCCGTAGGCCACCGGCAGCAGCGTGGTGGCGACTTCCTGCCAGCTCGGGTAATACAGGATCCATTTGATAAAGGGCATCACCGGCACCGCCAGCACTTGAAGCACCATCACCCAGCGATTGAGGCTGACGCCGATCACGCCCAGAATCACGGCCAGCCAGAGCAGTTTCCTGTTTTCGCGGGTCTTCTTGAAAACCAGCAGCAGGGCCGGCAGCCAGCCGCAGATGCCCACTTCGAGCACCAGAATCCAGTACCCGTAAAGCGCATTGTTGGTATAAAAATCGCTCAATACGAACCCTTTGGCCGGCGCAGTGACGGCGGCCCAGTAAATGGTATCGGCGGTTTTGGCAATGCTGTAGGTCAACATCATCCAGCCCGAAATCTTGGCCAGCAGCCAGATCACGTTGTCTTTGACCAGTTTTTTGCCGCTAACGGCCTCCGTAATTTTGGTGATCAGGATGGTGAAACAGGGGCCGTAAGCCGCCGCGGACCAGGTGAAGAGGAAAAAGGTAAACGGCCAGATTAAAATTTCCTGCCTGTATCCGAATGGTCGTCCGAAAAGAACACCGGCCACGCCGCCCAGCGATCCCTGGTGGAAGAAGGACAGAAAAGCGCCGGTGGCGGCGAAAACCGCCATGGTCTCATGCATGTTGTGGGTGAGGTTGTGGAAGAAAGGGACCCGGTCGAGTTGACGATTCTCCAGAACCAACGGAATGTATTCGATACAGAGAACGAAGAAGTAAGCGGTCAGACAGAAAGCCACCTCGGTCAGCATCGAATGGACGTTGGCATGCCAGAAAATGAACCAGCCCCTCAGGGGTTGCCCGATATCGATGGCGAGAATCAGTAGCGCCGAACTGTAACAAATGAAGCCGATCAGGACCGCGAAGTTGATGATGTTCTTGAGCTCGTCTTTTCCAACGAGATATTTCAAGAAACCGCTGAAAAATGCACCGCCGCCCAGAGCGATGACGGCCAGATCGGCCCAGATCCAGAGGGCAAAACCGTAGGCGTTGTTCATGTTGGTCTGGTTGAGTCCCTTCAACCAGCAGAGCAACATGGCATATATACCCCACAGCAGAACCAGGACCACCGGTGTCAGGCCGGCCATGAATTTCCATATTGGACAGCGTTTAACTCCATCCGGTATCAATGCAGCGTCCATAAGTACTATGCTCCTCAGTTTATAGTGATTGAACTGGTTTTTGCCCCGCCTATCAGGTTGTCATCAGAATCACTGCGTCGATCCGGCAACACACTCCGGGTGGGTCGCCGATCAGGCTTTGTCCCGACCCGTTACATCATTGTCCCCCAGACGACGGACCCATTCTTTGCTGGAGTGGTAATAGACTTTCGGGTTGGTTCCCAGGTGCTCCAGCAACCGGAACACGTTTTTTGCCCGTGGCTTGCCGCCGTTGCGGTTGTCCGGCTGCGCCAACTGATGGACCTTGTGATCCGGGTTGTTCAAATCACCGAAGACAATGGCCTTGGCCGGGCAAGCCTGGGTGCAGGCGGTCTGATAGGCATCTTCCGCCAGATGTTCCTCGCCTTCATAGTCGGCACGCTCCTTGGCCAGCTGGTAGCGGTGAAAACAGAAACTGCACTTTTCAACGACGCCGCGCATGCGCACCGAAATATTCGGGTTCAAGGACTTCTCCATGCCCTCCGGCCATACCGGATCATACCAGTTGAACAGCCGAACGTGATACGGGCAGGCGGCCATGCAATATCGACAACCGAAACAGCGGGTGTAAATCTGGCTGACGATGCCGGTGTTGGCGTCATAATCCGTGGCGGTCGCCGGGCAGACTGAAACACACGGTGAGTGGCCATGATGCCCTTCGCAGTGCTGGCAGGGTCGCGGCAGAAAACTGGTTTCGGTGTCCGGGAAAGGTTTGTTGTTGCTTAAGTTATAAACGCGCATCCACGCAACACTGATCAGCTTATCGGTTTCGTCTTCTCGGAACGGTACGTTGTTTTCCGCCATACAGGCGACCATGCAGGATCCGCATCCAGTACACTTGTCCAGATCGATGAACATTCCGAATTTGTGGGCTTTTTCTAATTTCATCTAAACCTCATCGCCGGTGTGAAGTGGTCAGGAGACGGTACAGAGCGACCGCTGCCCATCCCCTGAACGATCTGTCAGGCTTTGTCGAGTTTGGCCCTGATGCCCCAGACGGCCTCGTAACCGGTAGCGGCATCCTCAACGGATCCGATCAGGGCGTTGACGTTAGCGCCCTTGCCGGCCAGGAATTTGCTGTGCGCCGTGTGGCCGAGCCCTGCGGGCAGTGCCACCACTCCCGGCATGATGCCCTCGAACAGATGCACCCGCACTCTGGCCGTGCCGCGCGGCGTTGTCAGGTTGGCGGCCTGCCCGTCTTGCAGGCCCAATTCACTGGCAGTGGCCGGATTAATCTCAATCAAAACGTCGTTGTTTTTTAAAACCGTGTCCGGAACGATTTTGATGACAAACGGCGGATCACCGATGTAGCCGTTCCACAGTCGCATGGTATCGTAGGGCACCAGCACCAAAGGAAAGGCGGCTATATCGCCTTCCGGTTCGACCGGCGCGAAGCGGGCCATGGCGTCAATTTCGGCATTGGTAAATTCGAATCGGGACGATTTGGTTTCAAAGGTTGCCGGCTGCCCACCTGACCCTAATTTATCGCCGGCCCAGTAACCCTTTTCGTTGAGCACAATCCACTTATCACCGAGCGTCTCTTTCAGGCAGGTTTGGTAATCTTCCCAGGGGAAAGCCGCGGCAACGGTTCCGCCCAATGACCGGGCCAGTTCGATCACCACGTCCCCGACGGACCGCGTATTGAAAAGCGGCTTAACCACCGGCCGGGTCAAGTTGACAATCGGCAGAGGGTATCCGGCCGCAATCGGCCGATCTTCGTATTGTTCAAGATAGATGGGGCTCGGCAGAATAAAATCGGCCAACTCGGCCGTCTCCCCCAGGTAGGACGAAAAGCTGACAACCATGGGGATCTTCTTGAAAGCATCGCTAAAAGCCTTGCTGTTCGGCAGCGAATAACACGGATTGGCGTCTGATACGAACAGCACCTGTAGCGGCGAGTCTGCACTCGAATTGACGGCTTCCGGTAGTCGATTGAGCAGATAACGAGCGTGTGGATACTGACTGCCGCCGGCTTGATCAACCCGTTCCTGTTGCATACCGGCAGCGGCAACGGCATCCATTTCCGGTTCCGGCCAATCGATGTAGTCCGGCTCGGGCACCGCTCGCACCCCTCCCTGCCGATCGATACCACCGACCAGGGCATTGAGAGCGTGAACGGCCATTACCTCCTTCAGGCTGCCGGGGCTCTGCCCCTTGCCCCGCCCGCAGACGGCCAGTGGTTTACGGGCACCGGCAAAATCCCTTGCCAGCTTAGCGATTGTCGACGGGTCAACTCCGGTAATCTTCGCGGCGCTCTCGGTATCGTAATTTTCAAGCAACACCTGCTGCCACGAATCGAATCCGCTCGACTGGGCGTTGACAAAATCGGCGTTGTAAAGGGACTCCTTGACGATCACGCCGGCCAGACTCAGCGCCAGCACACCCTCGGTACCGGGGTTGATGGGAATCCAGCTGTCGGCTTTGGCCGCGGTTCGCGACTGGCGCGGTTCGATTTGAACCAGCTTGCCGCTGCGCTCACACCAGCGGCTGTGGGCCTGAAAAATATTGACCGGCGTCCCCCAACCGTCGAGCAAACCGCTGCCGAAGCTCAAGACGTAGTCGGCGTTCTCGAAGTCGAAACCGGCCGAGGCGCGGACCCCTTGCATCAGATACAGCGCCAATTCGTAGGTGTCCTGAATGGACGGGACGCGGAAAAACTGCGGAGACCCGTAAACGGTTAAAAAACGGTTCAACAGTTCCGGTACGGTACCGCGATCCGTGCCGGCGATACAGGCGACGCGGTGGGGCTGTCCGCGCTCTCTTAATTCCTTCAGCCTGGCGGAAATTTCACCCAGGGCCTCTTCCCAGGAGATTTCGACCAACCGGCCGCCGACGTTTTTCATGGGCGCCTTTACGCGCTGCGGCCCATAGAGCAATTGGGCTCCGGCCAACCCCAGCGTGCACAAACCGCCGTTGTTGATTGGGTGACCCGCCAACCCTTCGATTTTAACCACCCGGTCGTCGACCTTGCGAACACTGATGCCGCAGCCACCGGGACAAAGCGTACACGCAGAGTTAACGGTGCTGACCTCGCCCTTCTCTGGAATCGGCACCCAGGGCCACATCTGGGTCCAGATGGATATATCATCCGTCAGTTTCCAGGGCAGCGGCGAGAGTGCGGTCCCTGCGGCACCACCGATTAAAAACGACAAGAAACTTCTTCTGTCAATCTTCATCGATTCATCCCCTTATATCTGAGCAAACGGCAAAATTTTTCACAGGAAACCCTAATATTGGTGCAGAAAGACGCACCGGCGACGGCATTAGTGGTGGCACACAAAGCAGCCGCCTTTGTGGGTTTGCACGCTTCCTTGATTGACATTTTCTTCTACGTGGCATTCGGAGCAGTCATCCATTTTCATCCGGTCCCAGCTGTTGCGCTTGATTCCTGAAATGTTATGGCCCCAGATATCACGACTGTAACGGCTGATCCGATTGTATTCATAGGGTCGCAATTCTTCGCTCTCGCCGATGTGACCGTGGCAGCTGACACAGTCCATGCCGGCCTTTTTGACGTGAGCGGCGTGCGAAAAAAAGACACAAGGGGGTTGTCTCGAATAGACCAGCCAGGGGACTTCCCGGCCTTTTTGGACGAACTCGGTGACGAAATATTCCTCGGCTTCGCTATCGCCCTGCACCTCTTCATGGCAGTCGATGCATTGCGCAAGCTTCGGAACGCCAGAGTAGCTGCCGTCCTCGCGGAAGAAATGACAGCTCTCACAGCCCGCGTCGACCAGCTCGTTGTGCTTCTCATGGTTGAAAACGACCGGTTGCTCTTTCTGGGAATAAAGGAGCTTGGGAAAGACCACCCATCCCACGACCAGGCTGGCGACGAAGCCGATAATAAAAAACAGGGTAATCGACGCGCTGGACCCATCCTGCTTTTTGTTTCCACTTCCCGAAGACGCCGTTTCCGCTACCTTGCCGGCTGCATTTTCCGATTCCGTCCTGTCAAGATCGTCTGCTGTACTCATGGAAACTCCGTCTGTGATTGATTGGTGGTGTCACGGCCTGACGGATGCTAAAACCCTCCGTCTTGCTCCGCATGACGCCGTCTGCGGGCGGCCGAACCGAAGCGGCAATTGTGAACCATAAGCGCTGCAGAGCGTCGTTTCAGCATAGCTGCCTGAAGCATCCTGCAGTACCTTTGACCGGCGGGCAAAATTTTGGGTTGTGTACCTTGAGAGCCTTTTTTTGTCAAGGGAAAATCATTGCCCCATGGCCCCGTAACTGTGCAAACCGGGAAGCAGATTGACGCCGAAATAAGTGAACAGCACGGCAGCAAATCCGATCACCGAAAGATAGGCGATGCGGCGACCGTGCCAGCCGCGCATCAGCTTGGCATGCAGAAGCGTGGCATAGATGAACCAGGTGATTAGTGACCAGGTCTCCTTTGGATCCCAACCCCAGTAACGACCCCAGGCCGAATTGGCCCAAACGGCCCCCGAAATAATACCGACCGAGAGAAAAAGGAATCCGAACATGATCATCTGGTGTGTCAGGTCATCAATCACGTTCGGTTTCGGAAAACGATCGAGCACCGAACCTTTTGGGTCCGGTTCACGTTGTCGGATGAGGTACATGATGCTGAGCCCGAAAGCAACGGCAAAGGCGGCATAGCCGATAAAGCAGGTGATTACATGCGCGATCAGCCAGTTGCTTTTCAATGCCGGCAGCAGCGGTTGGATGCGGTCACTAATGTTGGGAGACAGGGAAGCGTAAGCCATCGCCAAGAAGGCCAGCGGCATGGTGAAGGCCCCGATGACGCGGTTTCCGTAGCGGCGTTCGATGAAAAGATAGAGCAGGGTAATCGTCCAGGCAAAAAAGACCAGCGATTCATAGAGGTTGGATAAGGGAGCGTGTCCAATCCCCATCCGGTAAGACTCCACCCAGCGCATGACGATCCCTGCGGTGTTGCCGATCAGGCCTAAAAGCGCCACCCAGGTCCCCAGTACACCCAGGGTCTGCCGCCTGAAAACAAAACACACAAGGTACAGAAACGCAGAAAAACCGTATATAAAAGTGGTAATGGAAAGTGTCAGCGAACTGTTCATTGGTCATCCTTTGTGGTTTTCTGGTCGGTTGTGACCGGTGTGTCCCCCGGTTTCGAGCAATTCATCGGCGATGGTTTCGACCTTTCTTCGCATGCCGAGTTTGTTCTTGTTGGCGTTGCCCGACACCGTTACAAGGCTCTGCCGGCCGCTGCGGGCCACCTCGATGCACAGTCTCTGATGCGACATGAAAAATGTGATGAAACAACCGATGATCATCAACACAAAGCCCGTGTAGACGACCCAGACACCGGGGTCCCTTGTCACCTGCAGTCCGGTATAGAATCGTTTGGTCTGCTGGCCCGGCAGAGGACCCATATCATCGATCGAAATCAGGACCGCATCATTGCGTTGGGGATTGATCATGGGACCCATACGATCGAAACCTGGAAATTTCAATGGCAGGACCACCTCCACCGGCACACCGTTTTTCTGGGTCAGCGTACCGATTATGGCCGGGCCCAGTTCCTTGCCTCGGAAATCATAGCTATTCTTGAATTCTTTGATTTCGAATTCGCCGAGGTCTTCCGGTATGGTGATTTTCTCCCCGATACGCACCTTTTTGTTATAGACCATGCCGGTTTCTTTGCTGGTGAGACTCAAAGCGATCTCTTCGGGTACAGCGGCTATCGAGCGTTCTGGAGGCAGTTCACCGTAGCTGGATTGGAAAAAATTGATCCCCTTGTAGCGCAGCGGATGATTGACCAAGACGTCTTTTTGCAAAACCGTCTGCTCGTTTTCGACAATTGACAGGCGGCTGCGATATTCCTTGGGCATGCCGGAGGGATAGAAACTGACATCGAAATCCTCGCAGCGGATGTCGAAGTCCAGTTGAATCGGCTTGCCCGAGTTCCTGAGCAGAACCGTGCGGGTCATTTCCCCCTCGGCGATGTTGACGAATCCCTCGAAACCGAACAGAGAACCGAGCAACCCACCGATCAGCAAAACAACCACGCTGGCATGGACGACGTAAACACCGAGGCGGGTCCAGCGCCATTTTTCAGCAAAAAAGACAAATCCTTCCGCGGTCGTGTCGCTGCGGTGATAATTGAACTTTTTCGTCACGAAGCCCTCGATGACTGGACTCAGTTCTTGTGCCGCGCGAGGGTCCTTGCGACTGATTTTGTGTTTGTCGCCGCGGTATCGGGCAAGATTAAACTGCGGATGCTTGGCGAAGACGATTTTCAAGGTAGCTGAAAGGCGATTCAAGGAGCAGACAATGATATTGACCGTCAGCAGAACCAGGAGCAGCTGGAACCACCATGAATGGTACATGTCGAAAATATCGAGAATCTCGAAAAGACGGTAATAGAACTCACCGAACGCCCGGCGATAATTCTCCGGGCTTTCATTTTGCGGGATGAGCGTTCCGATTATCGAGGTGGCCGCCAGCGTCATCAAAAGGGTGACGGTAAGCTTTACGGAAGCAAAAAAGCTCCAGAGCGCGTTGGGTTTCGGAGAATCGCCTGGAATCTCCTTGGTGTCCATTATATGTCCTTTCCAGGGGTGATTTTTTAATCGCAAGTTTAGGTTCATATAAAATTGCAGCGGCCATTGCAACGGGAAAGGAGAACCCGCAGCAATTCTCGATGAAAATGAGAAACATGCAGATTACGCAGGGTGATCGAGAACCATTGGAGAACCAGGTCCTCTATGCCATAAACGGGTATCGAGTCGGAAACGCGGCGGGATAAACGGCACTTCGGTAAATGTCAGACAGCGGGAACCCGGCCTGCGGACAGCCTGTTTTCGAAACCAAAAAGTCTTCAATTGCCGACCCCAAAGGCGGCGGCAAACTGAAGACTTTTGATATCGGATTCGATAAAACTGAATCGCAGATCGCTTCGCCGTTCGACATACGAATCGATCCACGCCCAATTTGTTCGGGAGAAAAACGCCGATCTCTGCGTTCAGAAGCGCTTGGGATACGGCAGAATTTTTTAAGCTTTTGTGTAGATCCCCCGGGACATCGATTTTATCGACCCCTTTTTGGTCAATTTGTAAAGGGCATTGCTGAGTTGTCGCGGGTTCAGGTCCGTTTTTTCTTTCAACTGAGCAATGGAAATTCCTTTTCTGCTCTTTTTGATGACATCGAAAACCGAGTTTAGAACCGTTGCGCCCTTATCTACTTTAGCCATTTTTACCTTGTTGACAGGGGCTGCTTTTTTAGCCTTGGGTTTCGCCTTGGTGCTCTTGGAAACGGTTTTTTTCGCCGCAAGGCCCTTGTCGACTTGTTTCGAAAGCTTTTCTACCTGCTTTGAAAGGGCGGTGAGGTGTTTGGCGATACTCTTTAACTGATTACTTGCTTGTGTCATTTCGTCATTCCTCCCTGTTCATGTAAGATTTTTGGAACGATAACCTTTTTGCTTCCCTGTAGTATATATCGACCTGTTTAAATGTCAACAAATAAAAATGAATTTTCGACAATTAATT
>JARFQH010000215.1 GCA_029287875.1 Desulfobacteraceae bacterium
AGTTTGAGTAAGGACGGGGAGGTTATGATTTTGGCAAAATTTTGGCAAAATCAGACATCAAAAACACAAAGGACCCACAAGATTTCCTTGTAAGTCCTTGATTTCGTTGGTACGCCCGGAGGGATTCGAACCCCCGGCCTACGGATTCGAAGTCCGGCGCTCTATCCAGCTGAGCTACGGGCGCTTTATAGAGGCTTTTTGATAAGATTTTATGGGGTGAGTGATGGGACTTGAACCCACGACAACCAGGGCCACAACCTGGGGCTCTACCACCTGAGCTACACCCACCATATTCAAGTCTTACTCATTTATCAGAACCTATTCGGCATTTCAAGCGTAATTTTCCGAGGTCTTCACAAGGTGTTGCCGCATCAAATCGGGGCAATTCCTGTCATCGATCGGCTCTTCTGTCGGTGCAGATCCGTGTCCCCTGCCTGGCCGTCCGCGCTCTGAACAAACTGGGTATTGACGATGCCAGGCAAGCGAACTATAGAACATCGTCAGTAATTTATTCATGAAAGGAAGCCGCGTATGACTGGATTTCAAAAGTTTGTCATCAGGGCCATCCTCGGTCTGGGATTTGCGGTCGTCGCCACCCGCATGTTTTACGGCCGGATCGACATCGGTTATATTGTCGGCCTGGCGATCATCCTGGTGGGGCTGGCTTATTTCGCCGAATATCTACGTCATCGTAAAAAACGCTGATTTCGGCCACTAGTACATATATAGGCACGACGGTGCCTTGTATTTCATTAATCAAAAAACTTTTCGCGGTGTTTTGCGAATCCGGGAGCTGAACTATTGAAGCAGATCATTCTCGGTACGGCCGGTCACATCGATCACGGCAAGACCTCATTGATCAAAGCCGTCACCGGCACCGACACCGACCGCCTGAAGGAGGAGAAAGAACGCGGGATTACCATCGAGTTGGGCTTCGCCTCCCTGGACCTGCCGAACGGGCAGCATGTCGGCATTGTGGACGTTCCCGGTCATGAAAAATTCGTCAAGAACATGGTCGCCGGCGCCACCGGTATCGATATCGTGGTCATGGTCATCGCCGCCGACGAAGGCGTTATGCCGCAAACCCGCGAGCACATGGAAATCTGCACGCTTCTGGGTATCAAACACGGGTTTGTGGCGCTGACCAAGATCGATATGGTCGATGAAGAGTGGCTGGAGCTGGCGATGGAAGATGTCCGGGATTTTACGGCCGGTACGTTTCTGGAAAACACCCCGATCGTGCCGGTTTCCGCTGTGAAAGAAAAGGGCCTGCAGGAGTTCAGCCGCATACTGGAAACAATCTGCAACCAGGTGCCAGAACGCAGCCTGTCGAGCCTCTTCCGGCTGCCGGTCGACCGGGTGTTCACCATGAAGGGCTTCGGCACCGTGATCACCGGCTCCCTGATCTCCGGTCGGGTGCAGGTCGGCGACACCGTCATGATCTACCCGTCGATGGTCACTTCCAGAGTGCGCGGGATTCAGGTCCACAATCAGGGCGTCAACATGGCCGAAGCCGGCCAGCGAACCGCCATCAATTTTCAAGGACTCGAAAAAGCCGCCATCAAGCGCGGGGAAATGCTGGCATTGCCGGGGACCCTCAAACCAAGCTTCATGGTCGACCTGCAGCTGCAGTATCTGGCCAGCAACAAAAAGCCGATCAAAAACCGCACCCGCGTCAGATTTCACACCGGAACCAGCGAGATTCTAGGCAACCTGGTCCTGCTCGACCGCGAAGAGCTCCCGCCGGGAGAAAAAGCGGCGGTGCAACTGCGTCTGGATGAACCAGTCTGCCTGGTCAAGGACGACCGCTTCGTCATCCGGAGTTATTCGCCGGTGAGGACCATCGGCGGCGGGCAGGTGCTCAATCCGATTCCTCCCAAGCACAAACGTTTCAAGGCCGATGTCGTTCAGGGGTTGCAGAGCATCGCCGAACGATCGATGGAAGAGTTGATCGATTATTACATCGACCAGACCGGCCACGCCGGCGCGGCCTTTTCCGATCTCGTCCTGATGACCAACATCACCGAGAAATCACTCGAACAGCAGCTGCAGGCCCTGCTTAGCCGTAAAACCGTGCTCCTCGTGGACCGCGACAGCCGCATCTACATGCACACCAACAGCTTTCAGCAACTCAGGCAGGACCTGACCGGACATCTCGAGAGATATCATAAAACCAACCCACTCAAAGCCGGCATGCCCAAGGAAGAGCTGAAGACCAAGCTTCCGCCGAACCTGAGTCCCAAGCTGTTTAACCTGCTGATGAACCAGATGCTCAAGGATGACGATATCAGCGTGGTGGAAGACACCGTGCATCTGGCTTCGCACACGGTTGCCCTCGGCGCCGACCAGGAAGACATTCGAGATAAGATCATCAAAACCTACAAAGAGAGCGGCCTTCAGCCTCCGTACTTTAAAGAGCTCGGCAAGCAGTTGACCGCCGATCCGTCACGGGCAAGGGATGTGCTCAACCTGCTGGTGAAAGAAGGCCGGCTCGTCAAGGTAAAAGAGGACCTTTATTTCGACGCCGAAGCCGTTACCCGTCTGAAGCAACGGCTGGTCGAATTTTTGACGGTCAACGGGGAAATTTCAACCCCACAGTTCAAGGAGATGACCGCCGCCTCCCGCAAGTACGTCATTCCCCTGATCGAATACTTCGACGCCCAAAACATCACGATCCGCATCGGCGATGTCCGTAAACTGCGCAAGGGGCGTTAGCCCGAAAACGTCATGAAATCTTTTCAATGGATGGGCCCCTGAGGGCCTCGCCGAAGAGCACCCCTGTCGCGGCGGTCACCACGACGCCGATAACCA
>JARFQH010000239.1 GCA_029287875.1 Desulfobacteraceae bacterium
TGCGGGTGCGCTGGGCCAGGTCAACAATCTCAACGGCCAGTTGGAGGATGGATTTGCGATCGACATCACGCACCACCGGCACGAGCAGTCCCCGCTGGGTGTCCACGGCCATGCCGATGTGAACGTACTTCTTCAGGATCAACCGGTTGTCAGCCAGATCGATACTGGCGTTAAAGTGCGGAAATCTCAGAAGCGCCAGGGCGCACATCTTCATCAGTACGGCAGTCAGGGTCAGTTTGCCCCCCTGGTCGGCCACCTTGTCGGAATGGCGGCCGATGAACCTCTCAACCGCCGTGATATCCGCCTCTTCGAATTGGGTCACCGGCACCACGGTTTGATGTGAGAAGCTCACGCTCTCGGCCGTCAGGCGGCGCACCGCGCTCAGCTCCTGCTCTTCCACCTCTCCCCAGCGGCTGAAATCGGGCATGGCCGACCCATTGCCGGACGGTGCGGCCAGTGCCGCTTCGCCGCCCTGCGTAGGGTCGTTTTGGTGCTGTTTGACATAAGTCTTAACATCGTCCGCGCTGATCCGTTGATCCGGTCCTGCCGTCGTGACCTCATGGATATCAACGCCCAGCTCCCGGGCTAGCCGACGCACCGATGGCGAGGCTGGCACCGGGGGCGGTGTCTTCTTTTTTTCTTCGGTATGGGACCGCTCCCGGCCGGACTCTTCGGCACCATATTGTTCGGGCGTTTTGTCGCCGTGCTGGCGGGTATCCTGCTTGCTTTCTTTTGCTGTGTCGGCCTCACTTTTCCGCGCTTCGCGGGTCTCCTCGTTCCTGGACGGCTCGCTTTCCGCGGCAAGCTCTTCTGCTTTTTCGGTCCCTTCTTGTTGCGGTTGCTCCTGCGGCGCTTCTTTTTCCGGCTGTTCCTCCGCATCGGTCTCGAGTTTGGCGACAGCATCGCCCACATTCAGCTCGTCGCCCGCCTTGACCAGAACTTCCGTGATTTTGCCGGCGAAGGGTGAGGGGATCTCTACCACCGCTTTTTCGGTTTCAAACTCGATAACAGGGTCATCCACGGCCACCATTTGGCCGGGCTCGACCAGTACCTCAACCACGCTGCCGGAGGTGACGTTTTCACTGATTTCGGGAATAGTAATCTCTTTTATCATGGCTACTCCTCACCTTACTCAAACAGAGGGTTTGGCTTGTGCGGATCGATTTCAAGTTTTTGGGCCGCTGATTCAACCACTGAAAGCTTCACCCGCTTCTCTCGCGCCAGGGCCACCAGGGCCGCATAGGCGATGTGCCGCGCATCCACTTCAAAAAAATCTCGCAGGGCCGTGCGGGTCTCACTGCGGCCGTATCCGTCGGTGCCGAGCAGCACCGTCCTGCCCGGTAGCCATTTGGCGATGATCGCCGGAAGCGCTTTGAGATAGTCGCTGACGGCGACAAAGACCCCCTTTTCCTTTTCCAATACTTGCTGCAGAAAAGGTGTGCGCGGATCCTTCTGAGGGTTGCGCAGGTTACGACGTTCGGTCTCTATCGCCTCCCAATAGAGGTTTTTATAGCTGGTGACGCTCCAGACATCGGCGGCTGTTTCGAACTGCTCTTCGAGCAGTTTTTGAGCAGCCAGGGCCTCGTTGACAATAGCGCCGCTGGCGAAAAGGTGAGCCTTGATCTTGGCACGGGAGTTTGCTGAGGCCCGGTATTTATAGAGCCCTTTTAAAATGCCCTCCTCGGCCCCTTCTGGCATGGGCGGCATGCGGTAGAATTCGTTCATTACGGTTAAGTAGTAAATTACATCCTCTTCTTCGACGAGCATGCGCCGCAAGCCTTCACGCACGATTACGGCCACTTCGTAGGCGAAGGCCGGATCGTAGCAGCGAACCGCAGGGTTGGCCAAGGCCAAAACATGGCTGTGGCCGTCCTGGTGTTGCAGGCCTTCCCCAGCCAAAGTTGTGCGGCCGGCGGTGCCGCCCAACAGAAAACCGCGTGTCCGTGAATCTCCCGCGGCCCAGATGAAGTCACCGATGCGCTGAAAGCCGAACATCGAATAGAAGAAGAAAAAGGGGATCATCTGGATGCCGTAAGTCGAATATGCCGTACCGGCGGCGATGAAGGAAGAGATCGAACCGGCCTCTGTAATGCCCTCTTCAAGTATTTGTCCGTCGGTGGCCTCTTTGTAGTAGAGCAGGCTGTCTTTGTCCACCGGATCGTACTTTTGTCCCTGATGCGAGTAAATACCGAACTTGCGAAAGAGTGCCTCCATCCCAAAAGTACGCGCTTCGTCCGGTATGATGGGCACGATCTGCTTGCCCAACGCTTTATCCTTGAGCAGTTTGCCCAGTAGGTGGACCATGGCCATTGTGGTAGCCACTTCGCGATCTCCGGAGCCCTTGGTCAGTTCGGAAAAGATCTCATCCGACGGCATATCAATCTTGGCTGCGACGGTTCGTCGTTCAGGAACGGAACCGCCCAGCTCAGTTCGGCGTTGATTGAGATAGGCGATCTCTTCACTTTCAGCCACCGGGCGGTAGAAGGGGGCCTCCTTGATATCCGCGTCGGAAATCGGAATGCCGAAGCGGCTGCGAAAATGCCGAAGTTCGCGCTCATTGAGCTTTTTCTGTTGATGCGTGACATTGCGCCCTTCACCGGCCTCACCCAGACCATATCCCTTGATGGTCTTGGCCAGAATCACGGTAGGAGAGCCCTTGTGGTTTACAGCGGCGTGGTATGCGGCGTAGACCTTTTCGGGATCATGTCCGCCTCGTCGCAGCTTCCACAGCTGTTCGTCGGTATAGTGGCGAACCATCTGTTCGAGTTCCCGGTGCTTGCCAAAAAAATCGCGGCGGATGACATCTCCGCCGGAAGCCGAATAGAGCTGATACTGGCCGTCGGGCACCTCTTCCATGCGCTGCACCAGCAATCCTTTATCATCTCGCGCCAGCAGCTGATCCCAGTCGCTGCCCCAGATCACCTTGATCACGTTCCAGCCGGCACCCCTAAAGGCCGCTTCCAGTTCCTGGATGATCTTTCCATTGCCGCGCACGGGGCCGTCCAGACGCTGCAGGTTACAGTTGACCACGAAGATCAGGTTGTCGAGGTTTTCGCGTGCCGCCAGGGTGATCGCGCCCAAAGATTCGGGTTCGTCCAACTCGCCGTCACCGAGGAAGGCCCATACCTTTCGGTCGCCCCCTTCCTTGAGTTTGCGATTCTCCAGGTAGCGACTGAAGCGAGCCTGGTAGATCGACATAATCGGCGACAGCCCCATAGAGACGGTGGGGAATTGCCAAAACTCGGGCATCAGGTGAGGGTGAGGGTAGGAGGGCAGACCACCGCCAGGCTGGAGCTCCTGCCGAAAGTTCTCCAACTGCTTGGCGCTGATGCGACCTTCCACAAAAGCGCGGGCATAAACACCGGGAGCGGCGTGTCCCTGGAAATAGACCAAATCGCCCGGTTGGTCGTCTGTGGCGGCCCGGAAAAAATGGTTAAAACCGACCTCGTAAAGGGTCGCGCAGCTAGCGTAGGTGGAGATATGACCGCCAATACCTTCATTTCGGCGGTTAGCGCGCAAAACCATGGCCATAGCGTTCCAGCGCACGATGCTCTTGATGCGACGCTCGATTTCGCGGCTGCCCGGAAAGACGGCCTGCCGTTCTGCGGGGATCGTATTGACATAGGGCGTGGTGAACGAGCACTCGCCACCGACACCATATTCAGCGGCCTGAAGCTGCAGCCGACGCAACAGTTCGCGCACCCGTTCGGGGCCTTGGCTTTGGTGGACATAATCCAGGGAGTCGCGCCATTCCCGATTCTCTTGTTCGATCTGCCGGTTGCCGCTTTCTCTTTTTTCAGTTGCCATAGAGAGAGGTCTTTCATGAAGGGTCAGTGCGTTATGAGGATACCGGCAGGGCTCGCCGTCTTACTGAAAGCGTCAGATCCGACCGCCGCGGCCGTCGTCGCAAGGTTGATCGGAATCGTCAAACCGTTGGTGTTCTGCCCATTCCGGCGCCTTGGTGCAAACATCGGGTTCAGCGGGCGAGGCTGGGTTTTGCTCGGACAGGCCATCGAGTACCGCCGCATCGGTGAGAACAACGCCGGCCCCTTGCATCTGCTCGATGGCGGTAGAAATATTCTTGGCACTCACCGGTCGTGTGGCCTCGGTGATCAGAACCACCTTGAAGCCTGCCGCCACGGCATCCATAGCCGATTCGAGCACGCAAACATCCAGTGCCAGCCCGCCTCGAAGTGGCTTTATCTCACTCATTACGCATTCCTTTCGAGCAGCAGGCTCACCGCCGTTCGGGGTGAGGGTGTTTCGGCGAGTCGTGTCTGCCTAAATTGTGCCACAGCGCATCTGTCACTTATCACTATAGCAGCCTTGGCGACTTCTTTAAACCTCAATGGTTGTCGATGCCGTTTCAGGGTCGCTCATTCTCAACGTTTAAGAAGCCTGGGCATTGTTGCGCGTGGCCGAATTCCAACCCAATCATGGTGGCGGAGAGAATATCGATCAGCTGTCGGTGGGGTTATTTCCAGCACCGAAGATCCGGCAGTTTTGGTAATCTCCCTCAACTACTGTAGGTTGGTCGTGAAGGTTCGCTTTCCAATGGTTAATTGCCGGGTTAATATAAACCTTCATTAAGGCCCCTTTCCATGTTCACCCGCGCTATTTCATTCCCGAAGAAGAAAAAGATCGCCTTCGAAGTGGTGCGCTACGACCACTTTGAAAAGGGGCCGTGTTTGCCGCCCAGGCGATCGGTTTCGAGCTGGAGAGAACCATCAAGACCCTGGTGGTAACGGCGGAATCAGGGGAGTTTGCCCTGGCGCTGGTACCGGGCAGCGGCCAGTTGGCCCCAAGCATATGGTA
>JARFQH010000264.1 GCA_029287875.1 Desulfobacteraceae bacterium
CATGGGCGGTCACATTAAAACCTTCCAGGCGTGAGTTGATAATGTAGCAATTTTCCTGGGCATTGGCACCAACGCCCATCCATGCATTTTGCAGGAAGGCCCTTTGCGCCACCAAGACGTTGTCGCTGATGAGGGTTTTGGATTTGATCACAGCATACCGATCAAGTGAGGCGTTTGGGGGCACGGTAACCGAGGGGTCGATGTTCACCGTTTCGAAAACGCGCTGAAACGCTTTTTTATGTTTTTCCACAAAGTCCATGAAAAGCCCCTGTGGTGGTTTTCCTGCAGTAAAGTGAATGTAATGGCTCAATTTATCCAAGGGATACTGGTACCGGAAGTTGAAATTGTCTAAGTTTCGCACCCAGATGGTTCCGGGCCCAATGTGGAGATGGTTGATCTCGCCAGCCTGAACGTAAGAAAACGCCCCGATGACGCAATCGTTCATGGTGGTCAGGTCTACCGTGGCAAAAGGCCCCAGGAAGCTGCCGTCGGTGGGTGAGCCGTGGATATTAGCGTAATGGGTGGATAGCGTGTTGCTGATGAAAAACTTTTCAAGGGTCTCTGGATCGTGGGAGAAATTATGGACCAGGGTTTTGATCAGGAAACTGTCCTTGATCACAATCATTTCGTCGTTGTCGAGCGGGAGGTCGATTCCCTGGAAGTGAAATGTGTCGCCGCAAGATTTCAGTTCGTCACCGCGGATGTCACATTTGTACAGTATCGAGTTTTCGACCTTGCACTGCCCCAAGATGTTGCTTCCGGCAAGGTTCGAGTATTTGAATTGATAGTGCAGGGGGTGGTGGGGTGTAATACCGTAGAGGGCGTAATACTTGATCATTTTTTTCAAAGGAACGTAGTACTTGAGGAATCCGGGGACATCGAAATCGAAATGTCTCAAATTGACGTCAACCCGCTGAATAATTCGATCGCGCAGTTTTTCGAGTTTTTGCATCCTTCCTCCACAGCAAGCGTAAGGGGTTTCCGGACCGCGCAGCAGGCCGAGGGGGGACTCTTCGCCAACAGGGGTGCTTATTTGTGCCTGGCTGCAAAAAGACTCTATTTTTTTAGCATAATGACTTTTCGAAGTATAGACTTTTTTCCGCTATAAGCGCGGTAACAAGCAGCATGTCAGCGACGTCATGTAAGCCCCGCATATATTCAAATTTTTTAAGGAAAGCGATTCACTCTAAGATGGGTTCTAAAATTACGTTATGGGCGCCCGCCAGCCGCTGATTGTCAAAAAGGACGATGGGCGGTAACCGGGGTCTTGTTGCGGGGGTGTGTTTGGTGTCGTTAGGCGCTTGGCACTGATCTGGGCATGACAACCGGTTGGGACTCTGTCGACGCAAGGGGCCGGCATAACCTCCAGCACGCAAATCAGTCCAGTTTGGCACAAACGCAACCCGCTTCTGAAACCAGCCGGGAGCCGGACTCAGAAGCGGTTCATTCCGATCACTTATTTTCAGCTTTCAAACAAGTCGACCCACTGCTTGAACCGCTCCACCTTGTCTTTTCCATAGGACGCGAGTTTTTGAAGGATCTCGGGCACCGTTTTTTCCTTGTGGGCGCCGGCGCCGTTTTTGGAGAAGAACTTGTCGGCATAGCAGATGATCTGCTCTTCGATGGTGACCGGAAGCATGTCGCGAGCCGGCAGCGGGAGCCGCTGAAGGCGGATGTCCTTGCGGGTGATGCCCACGCCGACATGGCGTTCGCAGACCAGGGCGTGCCGTTTCAGCCCTTCCGCTTCAAGCAGTGCGCGGCCCAAAACACCGTGGCAGACATACGGGTGGTTGCCATAGCAGCCCAGTTGGGGTGTGGCCGTGAAAAGGATGCCGATGTCGTGCAGCAAGGCGGCCTGCCGGATGAATTCGAGATCCGGTTCGAGGTGGGGGACCCGTCCGGCCGCCGCCAGGGCTCTATCCGCAACCTTCTCAGAATGAGACAGCAAGATCTTATGCGCTTTTGAGTTGCCCTTGTAATGCCTGGCAATGAGCTTGACCGGGTCCATTTAGGCATGCCTCGCCAGCAGCAGGCCCTCGATGAAGGGATCGATGGCGCCGTCCAGCACGCTGTTCACGTTGCCGCTTTCGATCTTGGTGCGGTGGTCTTTGACCAGTTGGTAGGGGTGCATGACGTATGAACGGATCTGACTGCCCCAGGCGATGTCATCCTTGTTGTCGTGGATTTCGCGCAGTTTTTCGTCCTGTTTTTCTTTCTCCGCCTGGTAGAGTCGGGCTCGCAGGACTTTCATGGCCATGTCCTTGTTGCGGTGCTGGGACTTTTCCTGCTGACACTGGACCACGATACCGGTGGGAAGATGGGTGATCCGGATGGCACTACTGGTCTTATTGACGTGCTGGCCGCCGGCCCCGCTGGCCCTGAACGTGTCGATGCGCAAGTCTTTATCCTCGATGTCGATGACAATTTCATTGTCCAGTTCAGGGTAGACGAAAACCGAGGCAAATGAGGTGTGACGTTTGCCACTGGCGTTAAAGGGTGAGATCCTGACGAGTCGGTGGACGCCAATTTCGCTCTTCAGATAACCGTAGGCATAATTGCCGGCGGCGGTAAACGTTACGCTCTTTAAACCGGCTTCTTCGCCCGGCTGATAGTCGATGACCTCGGAGGCGTACCCCTTGCGTTCAACCCAGCGCAGGTACATCCTGAACAGCATCTCGGCCCAATCCTGGGCTTCGGTGCCGCCGGCGCCGGCGTTAATGGAGACGATCGCGTTGTTGCGGTCATCATCACCGTCGAGCATCAAATCGAGGGAAAACTTACGCAGACGCGCGTCGAGCGACTTGAGCAACTTCTCCGCTTCCTCGAGCGTCTTGGCGTCGGACTCCTCGACGGCCAGATCGAGCAGAATTCCGCTTTCCTCGAGATCGTGCGCCAGACGGCGAAAACGATCGACCTGATCGGACAGTCTCGTCCGTTCCTGCATTATCCCCTTGGTTTCTTCCGGAATATCCCAGAAGCCCGGTTTGGCGATCAGCGCCTCTATTTCCTGCAAACGGTTTTCTTTGGTTTCTAGGTCAAAGATAACCTCGCAGTTGATCGAGTTTTTCTCCAAGTTCCTTGACGGTCTGTTTCAATTCGGCTGACATATCGATTACCTCCTTCCAAGAATTTTTATTCTCCGCAACTGCGTCACCACCGCCCCGCAAAAAAGGATCCCGGCAACTGCCAGGCAGGCGGCCGCAAAAACATCCCCGAAACGGCTGTACAACGAAACTGTTGACATCAACGGCACCCGACGGACTTCTGCCGCATCCGAAAAAAGGGTCGTTTTTCCCAGAATTCGGCCGACCGGGTCTACAAATCCGCTGATTCCGGTGTTGGCCGACCGGATCAGCGCCCGCCGGTTCTCTATCGCTCTGAACACGGTCATCGAAAAATGCTGGTAAGGGGCACTGCTGCGACCGTACCAGGCATCGTTGGTGATATTGACCAGCAGATTCGCACCGTTTCTGACCATGGTCTGCGAAATGTCGGGAAAGATGCCTTCGTAGCAGATAAGAACCCCCAGTTTGCCGTATGTCCAGCCGATGGTTTCACCAATATCTCCGCGACTGAAGTCCCCGACCTGCTCCACCAGTTTGCCGAGGAAAGGCAACCAGCGCTTCAACGGAACATACTCTCCAAAAGGAACCAGATGCGCCTTGTCGTATTTACCCAGTACATTACCCTGCGGATCGATCAGGTAGGCGCTGTTGTAATAGTCAATCCGGCTCGGCCCTCTTTCGAAGGAGGGGCTGCCGACCAGAAAGTACGCCCCCAATCGGCGCACACCCTCCTGTACCTTTGCGGTCAAGGGGACATCATACCGGAAATGAAACGGAAGCGCCGTTTCCGGCCAGACTACCAGTTCCGGATGGCGGTCCACCAACGACTGCGACAGGCGAAGGTATTTGTCGATCGTGGCCACCTGAAATGCGGGGTCCCATTTGAGCGCCTGTTTGATGTTTCCCTGAACGATCGCCGCCCGGATCGATGGTGCATCTGCACCGAGTTTGTCGACTTGCACCGACCGGTGGGCGCCGTATAACCAGTTGAGACCATTGAGACTCACACACAGCGTCAAGGCCACAGCCGCAAAACGACGGGTGATCCGGACACCGTACCAATCGAATTTCGCAATGTTGAGCAGGAGAAAGAAGACCGCGGCATTGGCGAACAGGATCAGAAAAGAAACACCGTACACACCCAATATATCTGAAATCTGGATCAGATGCAATTCCTTGTACTGGGAGTATCCAACCAACTCCCACGGAAATCCGCTCAGGAAAAACGACCGAAGATATTCGAGGGCCACCCAAATGATCGGTGCAAGGAATAGAGTGGCAAGCGGTTGCGGCCGCAGGCGGCAGACAAGCGCCGTAAAGGACGCAAAGAACAGGGCCAGGCAGGCCGCCAGGAGGGCCAGAATCGAAATGCCCACCGGCCAGGGCAGGTGGCCGTAAGTGCGCATGGTATAAGCGACCCAATAGACAAGCGTGAGGAAGTGGGCCATTCCGGCCAGAAAACCAAGGCCGAATCCCTTGCGCCACGGGAGATTGCGAACGGCGGCGAGGAGCGGAATGATCCCGATCCAGGCCAGCCAGCTAAAGCCGACATCGGGAAATGCACCCGTGAGCAACAGGCCGCTGCAAGCGGCCATCACCTGGCGGCCACGGTTAGAATTCAGTTTTTGCATTTCAGGCAGATAGGCGGCTTAGGGTTCACGTAAAAATGAGTTGGCAATTTTGGACGTTGAGGTTCCCGGCCATCGGGGGCGGCACGCAGCCGATAAAAAACCCCCTATCAAAGGGGGTGATTGACATTTAAAGTAATCTCAAAAAGATACCGCAGTGTAGCAATTTCAGAAAGGCTGTCAACAGAATTTTTCACGCTGCGTTTAAATTCCGGGCGGCCGCCTCAAAAACAACCCC
>JARFQH010000294.1 GCA_029287875.1 Desulfobacteraceae bacterium
GGAAACCGTGGTCGTGCTCGAGGCCATGAAAATGGAAAACGCCCTGCCGGCAACGGTCGGTGGCACCATCAAGGCCGTCAACTTCGCGAGCGGCGATTCGGTGCAGAAAAACGACGTGCTGGCGGTCATCGGCTGATTGCCGTTAATAAATCAAGGAGGTGTGCATTGTACGGTCTCGAAGCCATATCCGCTCAAAACGGCTGGGCCATGGCAGTTGCCGGGGCGCTGATCGTCATGGCGGGTCTGACGGTTTTATCCCTCGTGATCTCGCAGCTGCATAAAGTCGCCGCTTTCCTGGAAAAAGGGGTAGAAAAGCGTTCAGAGAAAAAACAGGCGGTTAAAACTGCGCCGAAAGAAGCCGTTGGCCCCAAATCACCCGCCTTCGACACCGATGAGGCCCAAGCGCGCTTGAAGCCGCTGGTTGCCGAACTCGGAGAATCGTTCGAGCTCACGAATCTCTATGAACTGGCCAACAGTGGCGATCTGCCGCACGTGCATCTGTCGATCCGAAGCCTGCGGGAATCCGGAGTCATTGTTCCGGCCGGAGACGGCCGGTTCGTTTGGCGGGACTGATGCCGTGGTTTTCCGGGACGGCCTATCAAACAGACTCATAAGAAGAAAGAGGTGCCATGGACCTGCTCATCCAATTTTTAACCAACACCGGCTACTACCTGGTGGACTTCCGCAACATCATCATGCTGCTGATCGGGTCGCTTTTTCTCTACCTGGCCATTGCCAAGGAATACGAACCTCTGCTGCTCCTGCCGATCGGCTTCGGCGTGCTGGTGGGCAACATTCCGTTTTTCAAAGGCTTCGGTCTCGGAATCTACGAACCCAATAGCGTGCTGCATTACCTGTACTTCGGCGTGACCACCGGTGTCTATCCCTCGATCGTGTTTCTGGGGCTGGGAGCCATGACCGACTTTTCCTCTCTGCTGGCGATGCCGCGGTTGATGCTCCTGGGGGCCGCAGCCCAAATGGGAATTTACTTCACGCTGCTCAGCGCTTTGGCCCTTGGTTTTCTGCCCAGGGAAGCCGGTTCGATTGCCATCATCGGCGGGGCCGATGGTCCCACCTCCATCTTTCTGACTGCCAAACTGGCCCCGCACTTGATCGGGCCGATTGCTATCGCCGCCTATTCCTACATGGCGCTTATACCGATTATACAACCACCCATCATGAGGCTGCTCACCACGAAGGAGGAACGCCGGATTCACATGCCGGAAATGCGGGACGTCTCCCGGGTGGAAAAACTGCTCTTCCCCGCCGCCGGTCTGTTACTGTGCTGCTTTCTGGCCCCGGCCTCGATCCCGCTTTTGGGCCCGTTTTTTTTCGGCAACCTCATGAAGGAATCGGGTGTGGTCGACCGTCTGGCCCAGACCGCCCGCACGGCGATCATCGACACCGCCACCATCTTTCTGGGCTTTACCGTCGGCGCCAGCACCCAGGCCGACGTCTTTCTGACCCCGAAAGCGGTCGGTATCTTCTTCCTGGGCGCGGTTGCCTTCAGCATCGCCACGGCATCCGGGGTCCTCTTCGGCAAGATTATGAACCTGTTCATGAAGCAAAAAATCAATCCCCTTCTGGGGGCGGCCGGCGTGTCCGCCGTGCCTGGCTCCGCCCGTGAAGTCCATTCGGTGGGCCTCAAATCGGATCCAACCAATTATCTTCTGATGCATGCCATGGCCTGCAACTCCTCCGGGGTAATCGGATCTGCCATATGTGCTGGAATTTTGTGGAGTTTCTTGGTGTAACCCGTTTCCCATACCATTCGAAGATAGCACTTTGGAAGAAAGCGCTAACGGGAAATAAGAAAGGAGTTTGTTATGGACAAGAAAGTGACCGTGGTGGGGGCCGGTAATGTAGGGGCCACCGCAGCCCAGCGATTGTGTGAAAAAGAGCTGTGCGATGTGGTCTTGATCGACATCGTCGAAGGGGTCCCCCAGGGCAAGGCCCTCGATCTGACCGAGGCGGCACCGATCGAAAAGCACGATGCCCATCTAACCGGCACCAACGGGTATGACGCCTCGGAAGGGTCTGATGTCGTCATCATCACCGCCGGCATCCCGAGAAAACCGGGTATGAGCCGGGATGATCTGTTAAAAACCAATGCCGGAATTATAAGAGAGGTGACCCGGCAGGTGGCCAAGCTGTCTCCGAATGCCGCCCTCATTATCGTCAGCAATCCCCTGGATGCCATGTGCCATGTTGCTTTCGAAACAAGCGGTTTTCCCAAAAACAGGGTGATGGGTATGGCCGGCGTGCTCGACTCCGCCCGGTTCAGAGCCTTTATCGCCATGGAGTTGAATGTTTCCGTGGAAAATACGCATGCCTTTGTTCTCGGCGGTCACGGCGACACCATGGTCCCGCTACCCCGATATTCCACAGTGGCCGGTATTCCGATTACAGAGTTGATGGCCAAGGACCGGATTGATTCTCTGGTCGATAGAACCGCAAACGGTGGGGCCGAGATCGTCAGCCTTCTTAAAACGGGCAGTGCCTATTACGCGCCTGCCTCCGCTGCCGTGGAGATGACCGAATCTATCTTAAAGGACAAGAAAAAAATCCTCCCCTGCGCAGCATATCTTGAAGGCGAATACGGCATCCATGATCTCTATATCGGGGTTCCGGTAAAATTAGGCCAAAACGGCATAGAGGAGATTATCCAGATCACCCTCACCGACGATGAGCAGAAGGCCCTTCAGAAATCGGCCGATGCCGTAAAGGAATTGGTAGAGGTGTTGAAGAAACTAAAATAAGACCAGAAAAGATGGCAATAATATAAACCAGTGGCAACAATACGAACCATAATTATATTTCGTTTAATATTAAACGATTACCACTAATATGGCGATAAATTGGAATGTTTTATTTCCACCTTAAAAAAGATCTGTGGCTCCCCATACGTGTTTGGGGGTTCAAATTAGCGTTTAATTCAAAGGAGATTCGATGCCGCTCAGTCTGATTGAATTTAATTTTTAATGCAATTTCATACTGTTACACTCTTCAGCCGAATTGAACCGTTTCTTATTCTTCCTCGATTAGATTCCATTTTCC
This sequence comes from Desulfobacteraceae bacterium, assembly GCA_029287875.1. Classification (GTDB taxonomy): domain Bacteria; phylum Desulfobacterota; class Desulfobacteria; order Desulfobacterales; family SG8-13; genus JARFQH01. The sequence goes on from JARFQH010000294.1 coordinate 3,058, forward strand.
TTTCCAAGCGGTAGTTGGCAAGCTCCTTGCTCTATATGGTTTTATTCGTTCACCCCATTTTGCGAGGGAATTTCTCGCAACCAACCGCCATAAAAAAGGAGGAGGCAAAATGAAAGTCGGCATTTTAAAAGAAATCAAGACAGAGGAAAATCGTGTGTGCATGACGCCGGCCGGTGTCGAGGTGATGATCGCCAATGGCCACAAGCTGCTGGTAGAAAATGGGGCCGGCAGCGGCAGCGGTTTCGAAGATGCGGCTTATATCAAAGCGGGTGCCGAGATGATCGCAACAGCCCGCGAAATATATGAAAGATCCGACATGGTGATGCATGTGAAAGAACCGCTGCCGCCTGAATACGATCTGATCCGGGAAGGTCAGATCGTTTTTACCTACCTGCATCTGGCAGCGGCAGAAGAACTGACCAAGGCCCTTATCAAAAGTAAAAGTGTCTGTATTGCTTATGAAACCATTCAGAAGCCGGACCGCTCCTTGCCGCTGTTGACCCCGATGAGCGAGGTGGCCGGAAGAATGGCGATTCAGCAGGGGGCCAAGTACCTCGAAATGGCCCAGGGCGGTCACGGGGTCTTGCTGGGGGGCGTGCCGGGAGTGGATCCGGGCAATGTGGTGGTGATCGGCGGCGGCATCGTCGGCACCAACGCGGCCAAGATGGCCTGCGGCCTGGGTGCCAAGGTGTATATCCTCGACATGAACCTCGACCGCTTGCGGTACTTGAGTGACGTGATGCCGGCCAATTGCTTCGGCTTGTTTTCCAGCCCGGCGACTCTACGGGAACTCATCCAGAGCGCCGACGTCGTCGTCGGCGCCGTGTTGATTCCGGGCACCAAGGCGCCCAAGTTGATTACCAGAGAGATGCTCAAAACCATGAAACCGGGCTCTGTCCTGGTGGATGTCGCCATCGACCAGGGCGGCTGCTTCGAGACCTCGAAAGCCACGACCCACGGTGATCCGATTTATGTGGTCGACGGCGTGGTCCATTACTGCGTGGCCAATATGCCCGGGGCGGTGCCGCGAACATCGACCATGGCCTTGACCAATGCCACTCTTCCCTATGCGGTCGAGATTGCCAACAATGGCTGGAAAAAATCCATGCAAGAGAACAACGAAATCAAGTTGGGCGCCAACGTCATCAACGGGAAGATCACCTATAAAGCGGTGGCCGATGCGTTCGGTCTCGATTACACTCCCGTCGATGAGGTGTTGTAGAATGATACGTCAGTCAATGTCATTAACTTAAGGCTAAAAATCCCCCCTGTTGGAAAAGGGGGGCCAGGGGGGATTTCTTGTCACCGCTTGAAAATCCCCCTCAATCCCCCTTTTTAAAAAGGGGACTTTCAACGGCATCCCTTAACTTTTTGACATTGACGTGTAAATTGCGGGGTGTCGGTTTGCTGAGTCACACGGCATCCGGCACGCAATAATACCCGTCTTCGAACGCTTTAACGGGTCGTCTTCTCTTTGAGAGACCCACAAACGGATTCTTTTTTCAACAAAGGATACGAGCCATGATTGTAGGAATACCAAAAGAAATCAAGGCGGATGAGAATCGCGTCGCCATGACGCCGGCCGGCGTGGAGATCATGAAACTACACCGGCATACGGTTTTGATCGAAAAACAGGCCGGCAAACCCAGCGGGTTCGAGGACGTCGATTACGAGCACGCCGGGGCGGAGATCGTGGCGTCATCCAAAGATATATTTAACCGTTCCGAGATGATTCTGCGCGTCAAGGAGCCGCAGCCTTCCGAATTTGACGACCTCAAAGAAGTTCAGATCTATTTTTCTTATCTTCACCTGGCAGCATCGGAAAAATTAGCCCACAAGCTGATTGAAACCGGCTCGATCAACATCGCTTATGAAACGATCCAAAAAGACGACGGGTCGCTGCCGCTGCTAAAACCGATGAGCCAAGTCGCCGGACCGATGGCCATTCAAGAGGGGGCCAAGTATCTGGAAATGGCGCAGGGCGGCCACGGAGTTCTGCTCGGCGGAGTTCCCGGTGTCGATCCGGCCACGGTGGTTATCCTCGGCGGCGGAGCGGTTGGCGGCAATGCCGCCAAAATGGCCTCCGGCCAGGGTGCCAACGTCTACGTTCTCGATATCGATTTGGAGCGGCTGCGGTATTTGAGCGATGTGATGCCCGCAAACTGTTTTATCGTTAATTCGAGTCCGGCGGCCATCCGCGATCTGATCACCAAAGCGGATCTGGTGGTGGGTGCGGCGCTGGTGCCCGGTGCCAGGACCCCGGTCCTGGTGACCCGCGACATGCTCAAAACCATGAAAAAAGGCACGGTGCTGGTGGATGTCGCCATCGATCAGGGCGGATGCTTTGAAACCTCCAAAGAGACGACCCATCACCAACCGACATATATTCTCGACACCATCGTTCACTATGCCGTGAGTAATATGCCCGGGGCTTTACCCCGTACCTCTTCGCTGGCCTTAACCAACGCGACGTTGCCCTATGTTCTCGAAATTGCCGGCAAGGGCTGGAAAAAAGCCCTGCAGGAAAACAGCGAAATAAAACGGGGTGCCAACGTGGTCCAGGGCAAAGTCACCTTCAAGGGCGTTGCCGATGCACTAAATCTCAAGTACACACCGGTTGATGAGCTCATCTGATTTATTTCCTGCCCTGAGAAGACACCATCACCGCGGCTAGGCGCTGGGAGCACGATTGATGCTGCTCCCGGCTCTCCACAATACAAGGCTAAATTTTCCTTGAAAGAGGAGGTTTTATGAAAAGGCTAACTCTGCTTGTTTTGTTCAGCATGCTCATGGCGCCCTTTTCTTCGGTGACGCTGGCGGGGGGGGTGAAGGTAGGCACCCTCTTTGACAACAGCGGTGCTTTAAAAGATTGGGGGCCCAGACAACAGAATGCGGCCGAATTGGCGGCCCAACAAATGGCGGCGGCCGGCTTTACCATCGAATTCTTCCTCGAAGACAGCCAGACCGCAGCCGAACCTGCCAAAATTGCGGCCCGGAAACTGATTGAAACCGACAAGGTGGCGGTGATTATCGGGTCTTCATCCAGCGGGGTGATCGTACCCGTGGCCGAATCTGTCACCTGCCCCGAAAACGTCCTCATGATGTCACCGGGAGCGACGTCTCCGTTTATCACGGATCTGCCGGAAGACAAGGACAAGGATTTTCTGTTCCGCACCTGCCCCTCGGATGCGCTCCAGGGGGCCGTGCTGGGCCGGCTGGCGGCCGGTCTGTATAAAACCGCCTCGGTCATGTACGTAAACAACGCCTACGGCCAGGGATTGGCGGATCAGTTCAGA
>JARFQH010000379.1 GCA_029287875.1 Desulfobacteraceae bacterium
GTCCTGTCTGCGGTGCACCCTTCGTCAAACGCATTGCCAGAAAAGGCGCCTATGCCGGAAAACACTTTCTGGCCTGTTCGAACTACCCCCAGTGCAAACATGTGCGGCTTGTAAAAAACGATGCCCGCCTGCGTGAAGCCCAGCAATAGATTGAGTTTCACATTTCTTTCATTTTGCTTTACGCGCCTTTTTACATGAGTTTGCGTTCCGCCGTCGCTTCTTACCTCCTCCATACTAAAATATATGTCAACTCCTCGAAGGCTCAATATTATCGGACGGTTGACTCAAGATTCTGCGACTCCTGGCAGTGTCACAGCTAAAATACGCTATCGGTAGACATCAGCCACTCTTTGGCGTTCAAGGTCTTAAGGTAGGAATCGGTCAGTTGGCACTTGCCGATTAATGCCGATTGTTTTATGGTTAAGCTCGTCAGCGACTCTGCAAAAAGTTAGTGAGAGGGCCGACGCACACCGTTTTCGCCCACACACAGGAAATTGATATAAATCAATGAACTTTATAGACAAAATAAAACAGAGCGAGACGATAAAGGGGCTCTTCCTGGCTCACCTCATTATATTGCTGCAAATCTTTGTTGTCGCCATCATCGGGATGACGGTGATTTTTATCGGTGGACTGGCTCGGTATCTGCTGTGGGTTCTGCTCGGCGGAGGCGCTCTCATCCTTGTCTTGGCCTACGTTATTTACCGTCGCTTCAGAACGAGCGGGCGTGATCTCATCAAAAATCTCGATGTGTCAACACTGCAGGGACGTCCTTTTGAAGTCCGTTTTCTTGGCGGGTTGATGTCTTTCAAGGTGGGTGATTCCGATAACTTGCCGGCGTTGGAACACAAAGTCAGTCGATCGGTAGCGCAGCTGGAAGACACGGAGACCATCCGTAAACGGGAGTTGGCCGAACTGGCACAGCTGTTGGCCGACGATTTGATTTCCACCGAGGAGTTTACCAGCGCCAGGCAAAAAATCATGAGGTCCAATTAATTCCGGTTGGAAGATCGGCAATGGCACGGATAAGTATGGCCGTTTAAACGTGTCAAAATTAACGGGAAAGTGATGGACGATGCTGCTCGAAAATATGGCTTATACAGAGGTGGAGACTTATCTGAATGAAAAGGATATTATTCTTGTCCCGGTCGGCTCCGTTGAACAACACAGCCCCTATGGTTTGATCGGCACCGATTTTATCGTGGCCGAGGCGATCGCCCGCACTGTCGGTGACAACATGAATCTCATGGTGGCTCCGACCGTCTGCTACGGTGTCTCTCCCCATCACATGGCTTTCAAGGGAACTGTCGCCCTGAGCCCCTCGACGCTGATCATTGTTGCCGAAGATATCGTCCGATCGCTAGTGGCCCACGGTTTTCGGCGCATCCTCTTCATCAACGGACACGGTGGAAATATCGTTCCACTGGAGACAGCCTTTCGTCAGCTAAAGGACGAGGGGCTTTCCGGTTACTTCGATGTGTTATCATGGTACACGGAAGCCGGTGTAAAACAGACCTGCCGGGAAGCTTTCGGAGACAATGAGGGTCATCATGCCACTCCCAGTGAAGTGTCGATCACAAAGCTCCTCCGCCCCTCGGCGTTCAGCGGCAAGGCCATCTCTGAACAAAAAGTCGAAAAACCTAAATATTACTGGCCCTTGACAGCCGCAGAGATGAGGACGTTTTTTCCCGATGGCCGGATGGAATCCGCACCCTGGTTGGCGACGGCGGAACTGGGAAAACAGATTGTCGCCAAGGCTGCGGAAGACTTGGAACAGAAGATAAAAGACATCCTGACCCTGAACGTCCTCTGAGCACTGTTATTAGGATTGTTCTTTGATCTCTTCCAGGGTATCGAGATCGCAAACATCGAAAGCCCGCCCGCAGCCGCCGCAGAGCATTTCGCACTCATCAGTCTGACGACCCCTGCGGCGTTTCAATGGGTAACGGCAGTCGGGACATTTGAGTTCCTTTTCGGTCTCCCTGTTGTTTGGTGAATCCGTCATCGTATCTCGCTTTCTGTTCAATTCCGTCTTTCGTAAGCCGTACACCACGGTTATCGGTCGGCTCTATTCGTGTAAACAGTCCGATCAAGTCGATACCCGGCCAGGCGGACGGGGCAGGCAATTATCTGCCCCGTTTGGGTACCGCTCTGATGGCGAAGCCGGTTTTATGCGACCTTTTCGTATACGCCGCGATAGTTGACGTACAGATCATACACTCTTCTTTTAAGCCGCTTAATTTTTTTAGAATCTTCAGGGCTTGACCACCTGGGCTCGCTGATTGAAAAGAGTGCATTGGAGAGTTCGTCGATAACATGTTCGGTGGCTTCGCACCATTCACTCGTGCAGACGCTTGCCATATCATGGGCCTCGGTGATATCTTTATCCAACATATCAAGAGACTTTTCCAGTGCTTCGACGTAAGTTTTCCACGCACTGACCATCTCGGTCTGAATTTCATCTTTTGGCATGGACATAGAGAACCTCCTTGTTAAAAATTTTTCGATACAATAGTACCGGGTAATTGTTAACCAGTGCTCATTCGCGGTTTCATGAAGGGCACCGATAAGTTTCCTATCCAGAAATGTGCAATTTTCTGCAAGTTCAAGGAAATCAATGGATTGTGTGCAAGCGTACTCTCCTACGCCCACAAGCGATTCCGCCGCTTGACGTCGAATATGCGGAAAAGGACTTTTTGCAAATCCAACCTAACGATAATACCGAGTAGAGAGGGGTCAAGGATGCCAGCGGTCTTAGGATTGGACAAGCCGGTTCGCAGAACGGCTTGCAGGTTCACCTACCGGTTGTGGTATTCGAGGTAGTAGAGCGTGGCACCGACCGGGGCGAATGAGAGCAGCAAAATGTTCAGGACCGGCACCAGAAACAGCAACCCGAACCCTAGATGAAACGGCAGGGTTTTCAGCAGGAATCTGAATCGCTCCGAAAAGGGTTGCAACCGGCGGGCCGGTACCAGGTCGGTATTGTCCCAGGTCAGGAAGATGACGGCAACGCCGGGGGCTATAAGCGTCAGCAGTGGTCCCAGAGGCGTCAACCAGCCCAGAATCATCAGTAGAAGAAGGATCAGCACCGGAAGGGTCGTTCGCGGGATTTCCTGTCTGAACAGAAAAAAGTACTGTTGCAGCAGCGGCTTGGTCAGCGGGACCTGCTCCTGCCCGGAGAAGAGGCGCTCAGTGATGCGCGACATGGCATCCATGATGATGACGGCGAACAGCAGTTGGGAACCCAGATAGGCCAGAATGACGGCCACGCCTGTCAGGAGCGCAGCCAAAAGCCACGAGACCACATGCCAGAGCCATACGAGCCAGGCGCTCGCCGGTTTGACCCAGATGAGTTTCAAAATCTCCTGGTGGTGGTACAGAATGAAACCGGCCGCCAGAACAGTCAGCAAAACAACCAGGATGAGGCGAATCAGGCCGAGCATCAGCAGTCTTGGGGTCTTAATGGCCAGTAGCAGTCCGCGCAGGTGGTAGGATATACCTTTGACGAAATCCATTCTACATTTCCTTGTGCCATATTTTTAAAGAAACGTGTGCAACCAGAGACCATTAATTTAGTTCAGGTAAACCACCGGCAAAGCCAGGGGTTTACCTGAACTAAATTAACTGTTGCCGTCCGTTGCAATATGGTATATTTTTTTTAATATAGATAGTTTGGCGAATTTACCACACTTTTTTTCGGTTTCGAGAGGGGGCAAAATGAAAGTCAAGATCGATTACGATTTGTGCATGGGCGACCGGAATTGCAACAAAGTGTGCCCGGATGTCTTTCAGTATGACGAGGATCAACTGCTCTCCACGGTTCTCGTTGACGTGGTGCCGGCCCATCTGGAAGATGCTGTCCGCAAGGCCGCCAGGGAATGTGCCCCCGGCGCCATAATCGTAGAAGAATAAATCTGCTGGCATGGTCGTGCACTCAAAAAAAATAACGCTTGCGCGTGTCAACCCCCGCGTTGACATAGTGCGCAGGTGGTCGCCTTTAGGTATCAAAGAATCCGGCAAACTGCGGATTGTTGAGTTTGCCGCAATCAGACAATTAACTAGCCTGCATTAACTTGCCATGGACCCAGAAAATGTAAAAAACCTTGCCGACGCGCTTAAAGATTACTTCAGTCAGTACGAACTCGAAGATTTGTGCCGCCGGTTCGGCGTCGTCTTGAACTATTCCGGCACCAGCCCCAACCTCCGCCGGCTCGCCGGGGACATTCTCTCAAACCCGCAGGCCGACCAGAATCGGCAATTCCTCCATACCCTGATCAGCGAATTGCTGGAGAGATGTCAGGAGCAGATCCAGAACACCACTCGCGAGGACAATCTATACCACAAGCAGATGATCCTACAGCTCAATCAACTCAAGCAGTCTTTGAGCCCGGACAAAGCAGGTGCACCTGTACCGGAAAGCCTCCCGGAGTCGGGAGCGTCGATCCGATCGAATCTGGCGGAGTTCTTCGGCCGTGCCGACACAGCCGTCACCGTCGTGGACGCCGATTCCGCTGCCGGTACACTCGACTGCCTGCAAAAAGTGGCGCATCCCATTCGACTTCTGACCAAAGAGCCCAGTGGCGGCTTCGACCAAAATTTCATCCGGGTGCTGAAGACCTTAAATGAACGCGGCAAAACAATCGAGATGCGACTGCACCCCGACATTCACGACCGCGTCATCCTTTTCGACCATCGATGCTGGCTCGCCGGCGGTCCACTAAAAGACGCCGCCAATGCCTCCTTCACATTGATCGAGGTCATCGACAACCGGGACGCCATTTCCGACCGGGTTGAAAACATGTGGCTGGCGGCCGAGTTGCTCATCATCGGTTGAACCGGTCGTTGGTGACCTCGCGACGCTTTAGGATCGCGAACTCACTACTTGAACAAAATATGGAAACCGTCCCACCGCTTTAATTCCCCGCACAACCGCCCCCTGCCACGACAGGCAAGAGGGCCTAAGGGTTCACGAAAAAATAAGTTCGCAATTTTGGGTGTTGAGGCACCCGGCCGGCAAGGCGCGAAAACGCAGGAATATCTGGATATTCCGAGTTTTCGCAACACAGCCGGACGGGATGTATCGGCGTCCAAAATGTGAAGTTATTTTTGAGTGAGCCCTAAACACCGCTTTCAGTCATTTACGCCCGGTTTTTCGCGCCAGAACATCGATGTGCTTGGCCATGAAGACCAGTTCGCCGTTTTCTACCTGGGCATGCCGTTTTGCAATCCAGGTCTTGAAATGTTCTGGATCGATCTCGGGGTGATGCGCCAATTCTTCATCGATTGTGTGGACGATATGGTGCAGGAAATACGATTCCCGCAGCGGGTAGCGGCGGTGGTGGGGATAAACGATCCAGTCGGATGCGCCGGCTGCCAGTATTTCGGTCTTGCACTGCAAGAGTGTCACGAGAAGCCGGCGTCCTGTGCGGCTGTCACCGGCCGGGCGCCCGCCGACGATGCGCTCGTCCATACTGCGATGGTACAACTGGATGATCCGATCGTCGAAATCCGGCGCGATCGCCGGCAAAAGAACGGTGTCGCCATCGAAGTTCAAGCTGAGAAAGAGCAGCCCGCCGCTTTCGAGAAGCCGCATCATGCCGGGCAGAAGCGTTTGGATGTCGATAAGGTCCATGAATGCATGAGCCAAAAGGAGATCGCAAGAATGCGGCGCCGTTTCCGCAACAAGTGCATATGCATCGCCAGTATTTAAATCTACCCGGATTCTGGTGTCATCAGCCTCCAGCAGATGAGAGGCGTCTTTTTCCCGACTGACGGCGAAACCCAGGCGCTTCGCCCATCGACTCAAACGGAGTCGGGCCGCCCGGGTGCAGTCCGGATTAATATCAACGGCTGTATACATCGATGAGCGGCGCATCAATGGTCCTGCGGCCATCCGTTCTATCATCGTACCGATGCCGGAGCCGATTTCCAGCACCCGTAATCGCTCTATCGTCTCATGGTCAACCAGTGCACGCTGGAGTCTGTCCCAGACAGTGCGGTTCAACGAACGGTCATCGATTGTTTTCTTGGCGACGAGATAGTCGATGAAGTCATATGTCTGCGGAATCGACATCGGTAATCGATCCTTTGAAATGGGTGATCATACCGCAAGCGTTTTCAGAAAAACGTGAATTTTCTTCATAGTGTCCTGCCAACCGGGATGCATGCGGAAGGTCGCCAGAGCCCTTCGGCTCATGGCATCGAGTCGATTGCGGTCGGCGTAAAGGTCTTCGACGACCTTTGCCAGACCGGCCGAATCCTCAGGAGCCACAAGAAAACCGCTTTCTCCATGTCGGATAATTTCCCGGGCGGCGCCGACCGACGAACCGACGGCCGGCAGCCCGAAGGCCATTCCTTCGAGATAGACGATGCCGAAGGCCTCGTGGGAGTATGGCAGGACCAGGAGGTGGCTTTCTTTCAGAATGGCGGCCAGAGAAGTGCCATCTTGGACTCCAAGAAACCGGATATTCTGAGACAGGCCGCAGGCGTCGACCCGGGCGCCGATCTTTCGGACGTACGGTTTGTTCATGGTCAGACTGCCGACGACCGACAGGCGCCACACTCGCATCGAGACCGCCGCCAGCGCATCGATCAAACGATGAAGACCCTTGTGCGGCAGCACATTAGCCAGAAAAAGCAGCCGCAAGGGGCCCTTTTCTCTTGAGCGTGCGGTGATGGCAACGGTCGAAG
>JARFQH010000384.1 GCA_029287875.1 Desulfobacteraceae bacterium
CGCCCGACAAGCACCAGGCGGGCCTCCATTCCGGCGCCGATAATCCGGGAAAATGCCTCAATAAGCAAATCCACCCCCTTGCGGCGAATCATCTGCCCGCAATAGAGGATCGTCACCGGTTCTCTCGGGCGCACCGGAATCGTTTCCTGGAAATTGTCGATGCGGCAGTAGTAGGGAACCTCATGGACGGGAATCCCTGGAAATCGCTTCTTGTAGTCCCGCGCGGCCTTCTTCCCGATGGAGACAATCGCCGAGAGGTTCCGCATCGGGCGGGTCAATATCGACTGCATCCGTTCCCGCAGGCCCCCCTGCTTCTGGTCGAGCATTTCCCCCCAGAAAAGGATGGGAATATCCGAGAGACTACCTGGTTGATGAGGCAGCGAGCTACCTTGGCTTCCATAAACCCAGCGAGGCTTTTAAAGTACGAATGAAATCGCTTTTTAGGAAAGCTATACGCAATAAATCTTTATATCGGAATACCGCGACCGGGGGGCCTGGATCTCATTGTACCCGGAAAACGGCCACTCCGATGGGTGCCTTACAACACCGGCACGAACCATATTGAGGTCAATATAAACAAGGCATTGAATCAAATGTTTGCCTGTTTCAACTGCCGTCGCATGATAACGGTCTTCCCAGAAAGCTCCTTTCCGCCTTGGCTCTGAAGCCCTTCGATTTTTATAATGTTAAGGATTTAATCATCAATATTATGATCCTTCATTTGCGCAAAATGATCGATAGTAATGGTCTCGAAATAAATATCAATTAAATCTTTATATGTCGTAAAATTTTCCTTTAGTACCTTCTTGAATTCCGTATAACCTGGCTCATCAAAAAGTTCATCGACTTCTTTTGCTTTTAATCCAAGCTGCTTGCAGTATTTATCCATTATTGTCGGGACGACTGTACCTCTTCTCTCTGCTACAAGTCTTGTGGCTTTCGGTCTTGAATAACCATGTTTTTCAATTTCATAAATTACCTCTAAAATTTGGGCTAAGGCAACCGGCATGCCTTTAAATGATATCGGAGGTTCCTCCATCGATATTTCTGGTCCTTTTCTATCGAATAATAGTTTGTGCAGAACAGAGTTGGGAGTGTCAACAAAGGGCTGTGCATGTTCTTGCAAATATTTCCAGACTTCGTCATCTATTTCTATCCATCTTATCGGCATATTTCACCTCATATTTTTTCAATTTTAGTTTACGTAAGTATTGTTTAGTTTAACGTGTCTATGGTCGTTTTGTCAACACATAGTATCATAACATATCGATATTTAATTCAATGTGTAATCTAATAATCGTAAGTAGCGAACAAAGGACTAACTATTTCAATCAGCCTCACAAGGTAATTTGATAAAATCTTTGTAAAAAACTTATCCTGAACCTTTACGTATTTGAGGCAATCGGCTACCTCCGGAGTGTCCCGCGTCGAGCGCTTGCGCTAAGATAGATCTTGAGACATAATCAAAAAAATACTAAAAAAACTTAAAGCAAGTCAGGGGACATTCGTGCAGAAAGTGGCCCTATAAGCGCAGCTGCGACAATTTAAAACCCATACCAAGATGAGCCAAGGTTGGATGCCCCCAGGGTTATGCGTTGCATCAGGGCCGGGGCATCGAAAGGAAAGAGATATTCTTCAGACACCCGCAACGACCCATATTTTCCGGAACCGCAGTTCGTCCACCGGCACCTCCGCGAAGTGTTCCGGAACCCTTTCCGTTATTGAATAGATCACCCTCTCTCTCTTTTCCCTTGATCACCTGACGCCGGCGGCGTATTCAACCCCGGAAGCTTCAACGTAATATCATCAGCGCCCTTGAGTGGCGGCATCGCCGCAAGAAGGCGTTTCGATGAGCAGCGACGAGCGACGCGACACCGGGAATCGAACCGGAAAGGTGGGAATACAGCATGAACGAAAGACAATATCTGCTGAAAATCAGGCTGCTCGAAATCGAGCCCGAGATCTGGCGACGTTTTGTCGTGCCGGGCGGCATTACCCTGGACCGGCTTCACGATGTCATCCAAATCGTGATGGGCTGGCAAGACTATCACCTACACCAGTTCACCATCGGCCGGAAGCGGTACACCGAAAATCCCGAATCGAAGGAGGACGGGCTCGAAGACGGCCGGTACCGTCTGGTCTAGCTGATCCGGCAGAAAGGCCGCACCTTCGGCTATCTGTACGATTTCGGCGACGATTGGGAACACGAACTCGTTGTCGAGGACAGCCGCTATTTCAACCCGTCCCTTCAGTCTGCGATTCAATGTCTGAACGGTGCCCGGGCCTGTCCGCCGGAAGATGTCGGCGGTGTGACGGGATTCTTCGAGTTCTGCAGCGCACTCAAAGACCCGAGCCATGAAGAGCACGAGAACTACAAGGAATGGTACGCCGGCTTTCCCTGGTACGACGGGGTCTTTGACGATGAACGGTTCGATATCGAAAAGGTGAACCTCGACCTGCTGCGCTACCTGCACTGGTCACGGGATCGATTCCGGCCTTGGCAGCAGTGGGGGTGAACTCGGATAATGGAATTCAAGCTTATACCAAAGGAAGGTCGTGATATCAATTTCAGCAGGAGAGCGCGATGGCCAAAAGACAAAAACCGACGGATGCCCTGAACGAACTGTTAGCGGTGGCTTCCCCTGAGCAATTGACCGATCTTATTCGGCAGTTGACCATCGGGCGGCCCGATGTGCGGCGGGAATGCTTCGAGTTTCTTAAATCCCAGGTCCAGGTTTCCAAGGCATTGAAAGGAAAATCAGAAGGGGAAATCGTGTTGACCCTTTGGTCCGAGCTGTTGCCGGATCTGGACGAGCTGGATTCATACGGCGGCGGCAGTTATACCGACGAGGAACATGTATTCGGTCTGCTGGATCAGATACGAGAGCAGCTGAATTCAAAGAAAGTGGCAGCAGAATATCGGCAAGAAATTCTGTCGCAGGTCCTGCCATTTATAAAAAGCGGCAATGCCGGTATGGACGATATGCTTTACGAGGTCGCTTACGCTGCCTGCTATGATAATGCCGACCTGCGAGGGCTGGCCAAGGCATTCGAGGCCATGAAGGATGAGTGGAAAGTCGGTCGTGCCCGTGATATTTACCGCCGGATCGGGGATCGGGATAAATACCTCACACTGCGCCATCACAGCATGACCTATGGCGGAGATTACCACGACCTGGCTACGTTCTACTGGCAGTCCGGGGAAAAAGAAAAAGCCCTGGAGGTGGCCGAGCAGGGTCTGCGCAAGGGCAAGGGACGTATGGATGAGCTGCGCCGATTTGTCGCCGACCGGGCCGAAGCAGCGGGCGACCGGGACAAGTACCTTGCGCTTGAATTCGATCAGGCCACCGACGGTCTGACACTGGCCAGCTACAAAGCCTTTAAAAAGTTGTGCACCAAGGCCGAGTGGACCCAGTTCGAACCGGAGATGCTGTCAAGGATGAAAAACGCCCCGGATACGGAACAAATGAAAATCCGGCTGCACCGCAGGGAGCATGAGGAGGCCGTGGCGATTCTGGTCGAGGGGCAATACCCGACTTGGAGCTGGCACGACGGCGAAGAGATTCGGATCGCTAAAAAGCTAGAAAAGCGTTATCCGGAAGAGATCCTTAACTACTATCGTTCCGGGCTGGGGAATTTGACCGTTAGCGCCACTCGCAAGGAGTATGCCCGCAAGGCCCGGGTCATGGCCAAGGTGCGGCATATGCTGGTCGAAGTGCTGGGCGACGAAGCCCGCTGGATTCGTTATGCGGAAAAGGTCAGAAAGGACAATGCAAAGCGGCCGGCGCTTCAGGAAGAGTTTGTCGCTTTGGTGCCGGGGTGGTCGGAGTTGAAATGATATGGACCCAGACCGAAAAAAAAGACTCATTGAGCTAGGGCCGGAAGCGTTGGCCGATGCATTGCTGGAGTCGGCCGTGCGGTTTGACGCGGTCGATGATCTGATCGAACACCTGATTGCGACACCCATGGAAAAAATGAAACGTTACAAATCGAAATTGGCCGGCTTGAAACGCCGGCGGAGGTTTATTTCCTGGCACGAATCCGCTGCATATGCCCAAGAACTGGAGATGCTGCTGGAAGATCTGAGATCCGGGGTGAAAGACCCACGGACCGGTGTAGAACTGGTAGCCGCATTCTATCAGGCCGACGCGGCCGTTTTCGAGCAATGTGATGACTCCAGCGGAAGTGTGGGCAATGTGTTCCGCTTTGAGGCCCAAAAACTTTTTGTTGCCTATGCCTCTAAATGCCAAGACAAGGACTGGCTCAGTCAAATGGTATTCGACCTGACGATTAAGGACGATTACGGCGTGCGGGACATCCTGATCGATTGCGCCGGGGAGTACCTGCCCGAATCGAAGATGCGGGAGTTAGGGCCCCGGAAAAAAATAATTCCACCTCTTGCTTGTCTTATGGCCCGTCTACTGCGTTACATCCACCCACACGTATCCCGATATGCGCAGGTGGATGTGCCGTGTAGACAAACCATAATCCGGCGCAATCGTGTGGAATTATTTCTTACCGTGACCCTTAATCGTACGGTGCCAGGCAGCTGCCGGCAAAGAATCCGGCAATTACCGGAAACGGCAGTGGCTCTCGCGGGTGGAATCACTGGCCCGGCAGATAAAGGATGCGCCGCTTTTTGAGAAAACCCGGCTGGCTTCCTGGGGTAAACTGAATTCCGCCGCCTGTTTGGATATTGCCCGGGTCCACCTGGACAGCGGGGATGCTAAAACGGCCCTGTCGTGGCTGCAGCGGGTGCCTGAGGAAGAGATATTCCGTGCGCACGAAAAGGACCAGTTGCTGCTCGAAATCTATGCTGAGCTGGGTGATAAGGACAACCAGACTGAGGTGGCCTGGCGGACCTTCCGACGTCATCGCAGTGAAAAAACGCTCGACGATCTTCTATCGTTGATCGGCCACGACCAGAAAGCGGAAGTCGTCGAGACGGAGACCTATATGCAGGTTTGCTTCCGTTGGCCAAAGCGATGGAGGCGGCGGGTCGGCGGCTGTGCGCATCCGTTATCTACCGGGCGCTACTGGATTCGATTCTACGACGGGGTCGAACCAAAACTTACTCCCATGGGGTGCGCTATCTCAAGAAGCTCGACAGGCTTTCCGAATCGATTTCCGATTGGCGCGGCTTCGAAGACCACCGGGCCTACCTCGAAGATCTGCGCCGGCAGCACGGCCGCAAGAGCAGCTTCTGGGGCCGATATGAAACGTGATTGGTGGTGGATTGGCCAATCATTACAACAGTTTCGGAAATGGCTCAGCCATGCGGGTCTCTTCGGTCGATCCATCGGGAGTTTTCCGGTTCATCGTGCAATCGATTTTCTTGTTGATTCGCAGGGCTCTTATCCAATAATTTATCCATTAATACCCATTTATAATTACAACCGGCTTTCATTGGATAAAAATGGATAAAAATTTGGATAATATGTTTGGACTATGAAGATAACCCCCCGCATCGTCAAACTGGTCGCCGAAATCGATGAATTCAAGGGTTACTGGAAAGGCATGAAGCGCCTTTCCGCGCAGCGCCTGGCGGAAATGCGTATTCTGGCAACCATTGAATCCATCGGTTCTTCCACGTGCATTGAGGGGCCGCGTTAAGCAATCGGGAGGTGGCCGCACTGCTGGAGGGCTTGGAGCGGCATTCTTTTCGAAGCCGGGATGAGCAGGAGGTTGCCAGGTTTGCCGAATCAATTTTACCATTTATGCAAGGCTCTTAACAGGCCCTTGTCGTCGAGCATGCGAAATATATTAACCGGTTATGTGATGACCTATAACTTCGATCCAGAACGGTGGTATGAAAAGGAATATTCGGTGCTTGAAATTCTTCGCGAGAAGGGCAATATCACCGACATTGAGTTTGAAGAACAATGCTCAAAATTATTGAACCGTTACGAGGAGATGTTATCGCGTTTGGATGGTACTTATCAATTACCGAAATGAAAACCTGGCGAGAAAAGGGACGTTCGTTCAGATAGTGTCCCTATGAGCAACAAGTCGATTGTGCGACCCGTTTTGTCGCTTCCGGTAAAAAGCCTGATGTTGACGATCTGATTGGAAAGTCTTGAATTTACTGAAAGAACGTCCCCCGGTGTCTTCGCAGGAAAAAGCGGTCCTGTTCGTTGCCACGTTGTCCTCGTTCATGGGGCCTTTCATGATTTCGTCGGTGAACGTCGCCCTGCCGGCGATCCAACAGGAATTCGGCGCCGACGCGGTGGCGTTGAGTTGGGTGGCGACGGCCCTGCTACTGGCGGTCGCCGTCTTGTTGATTCCTCTGGGGAAAATCGGCGACATTTACGGCCAGAAGAAAATCTTTACCCTGGGTCTGGTGGTCTACACCCTCGCTTCACTGACTGGGGCGTTTTCCACTTCCATGACGATGCTCATAGCGGTGCGCGTTTTCCAGGGGTTCGGGGCGGCCATGTTCGTCACTACGGGCATGGCCATTGTGACGTCCGTGTTCCCCCCCGAGAGGCGCGGCCGTGCCATTGGGTTTTACGTGTCGGCCGTATATATCGGTTTGTCTGTCGGGCCCTTTGCCGGCGGTCTCTTGACACAGCACCTGGGCTGGCGCAGTAATTTCGGCGTTGTCGTTCCGTTCGGTGCGGCCTCGATTTGGGTCACCCTCAAGTATCTCAAAGGCGAATGGGCCGATGCCAAGGGAGAGAAGTTCGATATACCCGGCAGTCTGCTGTATTCAGCCTCTGTTTTTCTATTGGTTTATGGTGCTTCCCTGCTGCCGCGATTGCCGGCCGTCTATCTGATTCTGGTCGGCGTTATTGCTCTGATGGCGTTTGTACGGGTCGAGCTGCGGACGCCGCAACCGGTATTCGACGTTCGCCTGTTCAGCGGCAACAAGTTGTTTGTATTTTCCTGCCTGGCGGCCTTGATCAATTATGCGGCCACCTTTGCGGTCACTTTTCTGATCAGCCTTTTCCTGCAGTACATCAAAGGGCTACCGCCCCAAGCGGCCGGCACCATCTTGGTGGCCCAGCCGGTGGTGATGGCGTTTCTTTCCCCTCTGGCGGGGCGCCTGTCGGATCGAATCGAACCCCGCTTCATTTCTTCGGCCGGCATGACCCTGACGGTATTAGGTTTGCTCCTGTTTGCCTTGATCGGCACCGAAACGAGCGAATATTACATCATCGCCACATTGATGGTGCTCGGCTTCGGCTTTGCGCTGTTTTCCTCTCCCAACATGAATGCCATCATGGGTGCGGTGGACAAAAAGTTTTTCGGCATTGCCTCCGGGACGGTGGCGGCCATGCGGCTGCTGGGTCAGATGACCAGCATGGCCATTGCCATGGTGGTCTTCGCGGTATTTATCGGCCGGGAACAAATTACTCCCAACAATTACGACCTGTTTCTGAAAAGTGTAAAAATCTCGTTCAGCATTTTTGCTGTGTTATGCACCTTCGGTATTTTTTTTTCCTTCTCCAGAGGAGCGCTTCGCAAGTAAAGGAGAAAGGACGAAAGAAATTATCGTTCGCAAATCCAAAAAGACAAAAATCTCCCGACACTTATGACCGGATCTGTCACACATCTCCGATAGCATGGCGATAAAAAAGTCCTCAATACATCACCTTACAACCAGGAAAAACAATGATTATCCGTTTTGGTCTCGATTTTGACACCCATCTCCCGGAACCGGTTCAAAATCGCATTGGTTCCATTACTGTCGGACCGGCCGGCATGCTCGCGATATTGGAAACCCAACTGGGACTGACCATGCCCGAGGTGTCAACGGCTAAACGGCTGGTTCAGTATTATGCCTGCCTGAACCGGCTGAATGCTCCCGCGCGGTTTTACCACCATTCTTTTGAGGCGGACGCTCTGTCCGTGACCAGGACGCTTTTGGGATGGCGGGACCAGTGGTACGAGGTCGGTTGGCAGGGGACTTTTGAGGGAGAGGCCGGCTCACGCCTCAAAGACATGGCCGAGATCGAGGCAAAGGCGAGTGAGTTGATCGCTCCGTGCATCGGGCAACGACTGCAGGCTGTGATCGAGGGGCTCAAAAAGCGCAGGACCCAGATTGAAAAGGTGGAGCTTGTGGATGCGATTTCGGACCTGCCTTACCTCTGGCAGCAGGTGGTGGCGCAACTGGATTATACGCAGCTCGATGTCGACGGTCGCAAGCCGGCTGCTGGGGATGATTCAGATCTGGGCCGGCTGCAGGATGCTATCTGGAAACTGAACACGAATGAGGGGGAGAATCCCAAAAAGATCGATCTTAAAGGCGACGGCAGCGTCGTCGTGCTGACGGCACGGTCGAAAGCGGTCTCCGCCCGGCTGCTGGCAGAACATATCCGGTTTCTTGAATCGGGGGCCAAAGTGGCTGTCTTGACAGGGAAAAGCGGCGCGGACTTCGACGATGCCCTTGAAAGCGTCGATGCCGCCCGGTGCGGGCTCCAGAACAGGTACCAGCGGCGGCCGGCGCTGCAAGTGCTGCCGCTGGCGCTCAACCTTTTGTGGGAACCGCTCGACCCGGTTGTGCTGCTTCAGTTTCTGACCCATCCGGTCGGGCCGTTGCCGGCGCGGGTCCGAAGGCGGTTGGCACAAGCGGTGTCGGAGTCGCCCGGAGTCGGCGGCAGAAGCTGGCAGGAGGCCATTGAGAAGATCCGGGACACGGAAAGGGAAAAGCGCGGTGCGAAAGAGAAAGAGATTAAGAAATTGCTGGAGGCGATCGACTACTGGCTGACCTCACCGCGCTGCGATCCGGAAGAAGGGGCACCGGCGGCCGAGGTGGCCGGCCGCTGCGGCCGCGTCGCCGGCTGGCTCAGCAAAATGATGGGGGTTAGCGAAGACACGCCCGAGCAGGCCCTGTTTGCCCAAGCGCACCGTCAGGCGGCCGACCTCTGCGAGGCATTGGACTATATGGGCGGCCAGGGACAGGAGCTGATCGACCGGCATCAGTTGAACCGGCTGGTGGACCAGGTGGCCGGCGCGGGCGGCTCTCTTTCCGACCGGTTTGCCGAAGTTCTGCACGTGCCGGCCGCGGACAGCCCGGCGGTCTTCACTGGCGAGTGGGAGGAGATCATCTGGTGGGATTTTTCAATGCCCGGCCTGCCGCACGGATACCCCTGGACAAAAACAGAGCTTGCAGCACTCGACCGTAACGGCATTCATCTTCAAACACCGGACGATCGGCTGAATCATCTGGCCGGCACGTGGCTGCGACCGGTGATGGCTGCCAAAAAGCGCCTCGTGCTTGTGCTGCACTACTCGGATGAAGAGCACCACCCGCTGTGGGACCAGATCAAGGCCTGCAGCCGGGGGTGGATCGAAATGGACGTCGAAGAGCTGCTTCAAAAAGGCGGCCGTTTTTCCGGGTTTGCGGTGCAGAGTCAAGCGTTTGAACCCAAACCGCTGCCCCGGCTCAAACGCTGGTGGCGGCTGAGCGACGGCAAATTGCTGGGACCGCGAAAACAAGAATCCTACACGAGCCTGGATGGCTTTATCAAGAGCCCCTATCAGTGGGTGCTGCGCCACAAGGCCTATTTGAAAGCTGGCAATCTGGCGGAGCTGCCTTCGGGAAGTCTTCTCAAGGGATCCCTGGTGCACCGGCTGTTCGAAGATTTCTTCACTGCCCACAAAAAGTGGAAGCAGCTGAAGGAGAAGCAGATCATCAAATGGATAAACGACCGACTGCCGGTTTTGCTCGAAGAGGAAGGCGCGCTGCTGCTTCAGCCGGGCAGAGCCGTTAAAAAGGCGGCCTTCGAGGAAACCGCCCGCCACGCCTTGATCACCCTGATCTCACGGTTGAAGGCGGCCAAGGTCAACGACGTGGCCGTGGAGACGCATCAATCGGCGCCCTTCTTGTCGGGGAAGCTCGGTGGCTATATCGACATGCTGCTTACCTGTGCGGACGGGTCGGAGAAGGTGCTCGACATGAAGTGGAGCAACGCCAAATACAGGATAGAGGAGTTGAAGAACAACAGTCAGCTCCAGCTGGCGACTTATGCCTACCTGCGCAAGAAGATCGCCGGCGCCGACGGTTGGCCGCCCCAGGCGTATTTCATCATCGAGGGGGCGCAGCTGCTGACCCAGGATGAAAAAAGCTTTCCGGGCTCACTTGCCTGCGTGCCTGAGGCCGGCGAAACCACGGCAGACCTCTGGCGGCGGTTCGAGGCCACCTGGCGCTGGCGTCGCAAGCAGATGGATGCCGGGCTGGTGGAAGTGACCGTCACCGGCACCGAACCGGATGCCGGGTTGGCGCCGCCTGAGGACGGGATGCACATCGACGACGTCAACGACAGGTTCAGCGAGTTCGGCGTCCTGACGGGGTGGGGGGAAGAAGCGTGAGCACCAACATCCGATTCATCAGCGCCGGTGCCGGCAGCGGGAAGACCTTCCGGCTCACGGAAGAGCTGGAGAAGGCTTTGACGGGCGGGCGGGCCGCCCCGGCCGGCGTCGTCGGCACGACCTTCACCAACAAGGCCGCCAACGAGCTGCGCGAGAGGGTCAGGCAGCGGTTGATTGAATCCGGCGAAATCCGGTTGGCCAACGCGATGGGCCAGGCCCTGCTGGGAACGGTCAACAGCGTCTGTGGCCGGCTGTTGGAACGCTTTGCCTTCGAAGCCGGCCTGCCGCCCGAACTGGAGGTGTTGACGGAAGAAGACGGGCGCCTTTTGTTCAACCAGGCCGTCGAGGCGGCGATTGCGGACGAAGATGTGCAGCGCATGAACAGCCTGCAGTATCGTTTCGACGATAAGAATGACTGGCGCAAAAAGGTGAAAGACATCTCCGACGTCGCCCGCGCCAACAGCACGGCGGAGACAGCCCTGGCCGGTTTCGGGAAATGCTGTGCCGACGACCTGCTCGCGTTCTTTCCGAAGCCGGTCGATAGAGACCTTTGGCGGGAGCTGGAAGAGGCCATTTGCGTCGCAGTCGAAGGCATCAAAGCGATCGACGACGACACCAAAAAGACTGCCGCCTATCTTGATTACATTGTGCAAATGAGGCCCCTGGTTTCCCAGAAGCGGCTTGCCTGGAGCCAGTGGGTCAAGCTGAGCAAACTCTGCCCGGCCAAACGGTGTGCGGCGGTGGCCGCACCGGTCGTTGCCGCCGCCTTGATGTACGATGCTCACCCTGAACTGCACGCGGACATTCGCACGTTCACGGAAACGCTCTTCAGGCTGGCGGCCGGGTCGCTGCGTCAATACCAGGCGATGAAGACAAAGCGCGGCCTGATCGATTTCGTGGACCAGGAACTGCTGATGCTAAAGGCCATGGACAACGAGACGGTACGCGGCGCGCTCGGCGAGGAGCTCGACCTGCTCATGGTGGACGAGTTTCAGGACACCAGCCCGATTCAGCTGGCCTTGTTCCTGAAGCTGGCCGGCTGTGCCAAAGAGGCCGTTTTCGTCGGGGACGTCAAGCAGGCCATCTACGGCTTCAGGGGCAGCGATCCAGAACTGATGCAGGCCGTGCTGCGAGAAGTCGACCGGTTGGGCGGACAGACCGATGTGCTCGAAAAATCGTGGCGCTCCCGTCCGGCCTTGGTCGCTTACGCAAACGGACTTTTTGTGCCGGCTTTCTCCAAGGCCATTTCCCAAAAACAGGTGGAGCTGGCGCCGGTGCGAGAAGAGAAAGTCGGCGAACCGGCCGTGGTCCACTGGGTGTTGAAGGGGAGCAAAAAGGAGCTCAGGGCCGCCGCCCTGGCCAAAGGAGTCAGCGAGCTGGTGGCTTCCGGTTACACGGTTGTCGACAAGTTTACAGGCAGCCCCCGGCCGGTCCGCTACGAAGACATCGCTGTTCTGGCGCGGATGAATATCACCGTCAAACAGTTGGCCGATGCGATGTCGGCCATCGGCATACCGGTGCAGATCGAACGCACCGGACTGCTGAGCGCCCCGGAGGCCTGCCTGGCGCTGGCGTGCTTGCGGCGCATGGCCGATCCGACCGACATCCTGGCCAGCGCGGAGATCATCGCCCTGAGCGACTGTCGGGAGCCGGAAGACTGGCTCCAAAACCGCCTGGAATACCTGGAAGCCGGGCATCCCGGACAGATGTGGGGTGAGCACGAAGGCTTCGAGCATCCGGTCATCAAAGCCCTGGGGGGCCAGAGACAACGGCTGCAGCTGTTGACCCCCTCCGAGGCGCTGTCACTGGCCATCCACACCGCCGACCTCAGAAGAGCCGTTTCCCGGTGGGGACCGGCCGAGTGGCGGGTGCGGCAGCGCCTGCAAAACCTGGACGAACTGGTGGTCATTGCCGGCGAGTACGAGGACCACTGCCGGTCGCAGCACCTGGCCGCCACCGTGGCCGGGTTGATTCTCTGGCTTTACGAACTGGCGGATTCGGGACTGGACAGTCAGCCCGGCGCACCCAAGACCGACGCCGTTCATGTATTGACGCACCACGGCGCCAAGGGGCTCGAGTGGCCGGTGGTGATCGCCACCGACCTCGAGAGCGATTTAAAGTCGCGGATATGGAGCGTCACCGTCACCTCGACAGCAGAGTCTGTTGATTTGAAAAACCCCCTGGCCAACCGCGCCATTCGCTACTGGCCCTGGCCGTTTGGGGGGCAGAAGGCGGGCATCGGCGTGTCGGACCAGATCAAATCTTCACCGCTTGGACTCGCGAGCCTCGCCCGGGAAGTGGAAGAGTCCAAACGCCTGCTTTATGTCAGTCTCACGCGGGCGCGGGACATCCTCGTTCTGCCGCTGCCGGAGAGAAAGCCTGCCGGGCAGTGGATGGGGACCTTGGGCGCGGATTGGATGCTGCCGACCGGCGACGTCATGGACCTGCCGAACGGGAGCCGGATTCCGTCGGCCTGCTGTACGCTCGATGCTGCCGAGGCGGAAGCGACAGGCGGCCGCGAGACCTACCGGCCGTTTTGGTTCGGGCCCCGGAAGACGAAAACCGGGAAACTGTCGGCATTGGTGGTTCCATCCGCAGCACTGCCGGCGGAAGAGGCCAAGGTGGAAGGCCTGGTGGAGATCGGAGCGCCTTTGAAAATCAGCGGTTCCCCGGAGATGGATCGCGTGGGGCAGGCCTTGCACGGTGCCATCGCGCTGGAAATGATCCACCCGAACCATCCGGATGCCGTCGCGGCTGCAAAACGCTTGATTGACACCTTCGAGCTGGGCGCGCCCATCTCGCCGGGCGATGTCGCCGCCTGCGCCCGGTTATTCCGCCGACAGATTGTCGACAAATTTCAACCCGAAACCACGTGGGTCGAGCATCCCGTGGAACATCTGCGGGAAAACGGCCAGGCTGTCAGGGGCTGGATCGACCTTCTGATAAAGACCGCCAAGGGGTGGGTGGTCATCGACCACAAGGCGCACCGGGGAAAAGAAAAGGAACTCGAGCGGGAGGCCCTGAAGTACTCCGGCCAGCTGCTGGCATACAAGACGGCCGTCGAAGCTGCCACGGCTGAAAAGGTGGCCGGCTGCTGGATTCACTTTGTTGTTGAAGGGAAAATGATCCGAATATTATAGGTGGGTCCGTAATTGTATTCGAAATCAGGAGTTCGAATTCTGATACTGAGTATTATATTTTTTTGCCTCTTTTTTAAAAAAGTTTACGCTGGCCTTGCTGAGCGAGATGGTCACCTTTATCGTTTCGTCTTTTAAAACCAGCTCTTCCGGCGAGGGTAAAAAATCTTCAACCAACTTGACTTTGCCGATTGACTCATTCGTGTATTTTATTTTCTTTTTCATATATCACTTTTCCCTTTTGCCAATATCCGGCACCAATAATCCGGATTTTGTTTTCTCTATATGTAAAACAGTTTGATTGCAAAGGACGAAACGGGCAAGGTGCGAAAAGTTCAGGGGAAGTAGGCGGTAGGCGGGACGGTAGAGAGGCTCACCTTGGAGACGATGACAACGCCGATGATGAGTCGGCTTTCGGCGCCGGCACCGCTTGCCTGAGCCGGGGATGGAACTCAGACGGCAGCCGACAAAGACATCTATTGATTCGATCCAATAATTTTCAGTTCCCGCTGGATGCGCTCCGCCAAATATATTTTCATTAAAGACTGATAGGGGATATCGTGTTTATTGGCCAGCAGCTTCAACTCTTCTATCATCAGCTCGGGGAGTCGCAATGAAATTTTTTTTGTGGAAGGCTTAAGATTTGGCAGGACAGTTCTCTTGGCCTTACTCCAGTCAATATAATCATTGGAGTCTGCTTTGGACCAGAATTCTCTTTCCTGATCTTCGGACTTAAATAGGGGTATCTTTTTCTTCATGATTTCTTATAAACCTTTCTTTCTCTTTGATTCATATCCCTTGCCGAGATAACTCGGACGAGATTTTCGCGAATTGAAAAGACAACAAACAAGAGCCTCCCGGCATCTGTTTGACCTAATGCATAAAGACGATCTTCTTGTTGCGAATGTTTTTTGTCGGGGCCAGTTATGAATGGCCTATTAAAAAAAATTTGTTCGCATTCTGGGGCAGATACACCATGTTTCTCCCAGTTTTTCAATAGATTGCCTTGGTCCCATTGGAATCCGGTGCAATTGGTCAAGACGCTGCCTTTAAACATATCTAATGTATATTTCAAATATACACATCTGTCAATTTCGATCAATGGTTTGTAGATAGTGCCCATCCATGGTTTCATAAAGGACACTGATAAGTTTCCGATCCAGAAATGATTTGATGTATTTCTTCAACTGGTGAGCGAATTCCTCTGATTCTGCTATCTTTATACTCCGCCGGTCCGAACGGCTTATCGGTAAGCGTTCACAGGGCACCGCATCTGCTTTGTTGTCGGGCACTTGAAGTACAAAAGTACGTCTGCGCGCCCGACGCCTTGCACCTGCGGCACCCTTTAAACGCTTACAATTAGGTGGTTCGAAGCGTATCGGATTTTGCAACTCTGTGAACGGTTACGCTTATCGCTGACTGGCCGATCGTCAGAATTCACGCCAATTCAACGGTTACCATACCCTTGAAATAAATCGAATATTCTGCTAATTTGACAGCGAGTGACCGGGCACAAACCCGCTTATTTCGCAAATTGATGGGTCTCTATGAATTATCGGCCGGCGTGGTATAATAAACGATTCATAATAGTTGCGTGCTTATTTATCACCTTTCTTTTTACCTTACCATCCTTTTCAACCGCTTATACCCGGAAAGAACGCGATAAATTTCAGCGTTCCATAGTAGATTTCCGATCGCGATTGAATCCCCGCTTCAAAAAAGTCAGACGCAAAAATACGATATACATCGTTGTGCATACTTCAGAACTTGGACTTAAAACCACGCTAAGAGTCGTTTCTAAAGGGAAGCGTTTCCGCAGTGGTCGACGCACCAATGGCGGTCATACCCATTATGTAATTGCCCGTAACGGACGTACATATCGCATTTTGGACAAGAAATATGTGGCCGATCATGCCGGACTCAGCATGTGGAATGGAGAGATGGATCTTAGCAAAATTTCGATTGGCATTGAGTTGGTCGGATATCATTATGCTCCCATCTCTGAAAAACAGTATCAATCGGTAGGCATATTGATCGACATTTTAAAAGGCGCTTACAATTTGGATGACCGAGCGGTTCTGACCCACAGCCAGGTCGCCTATGGAGCACCAAACCGGTGGTTTAGGAAAAATCACCGTGGCCGCAAACGTTGTGCAAAAAACTTTGTACGCGCCAAAGCTGGATTAGGGCCGACATGGAGCTACGACCCCGATGTGAATGCCGGCCGACTAATGGCTGATGCCCAGCTGGCTGAGGTGTTTTACAGCCAGGCTAAATTTGAATTGCAGGCTGAAGAAGCGAATATCATTTCCAAGCGCAATACCGCATGGGTCATTGCGGGAGAAGATTTTGACAGTACGACAACGGTATACAAATTCCCGAACGGTCGCCTATACACCGGTGATCAAATTGCAAAAAAAATCGGCTGGAACCGCATACCTGCGAAGACGGTTGTCCTGCTTAACCAGGAAAGCAGTGTTGAATTGTTAAAAGATGACGGCCCTGTAAAAACCATTTCGGATGGAACTACGGCATGGTCTCTTGCCGGAAAATTGTACAATCGAAAAACAACGATATATTTTTTACCCTCCGGTCAAGTAAAACCAGGGTCAATGATAAATGACTGGGATGATCTGCCGGCTCGAACCCGACTCATTATCGGGTACAAAGGGCCTTACAAGCTAAATAAAGGCCAATCCGCCTTTCGCATCGCCGGCTTCAATTTTAATGATCAAAAAACAATATACTACCTGCCTACTAAAAAACTTCTGCGAGGTCATAAAATCGAAGACTTTAGCAAGCTTCAGTCCGGAACTCTCGTTTTTCTTCCTGCTGCACTATGATACTGCAATCAATCCCCAAAATTTGAAATTGTTGTTAAAAAATAGTAATGCTGAAGAATCGGCAAATCGAAACTAATGGCTTGAATATAAAATCAGCGAAAGGAGCTCAGGATGATGTTAAAAAAGATCTGCACGCTTTCAGTTCTTGGCCTATTGATAGCCGCCCTGCCTGTCTGGGGATTGGATCTGAAGCCGGGCAAGTATGAAATTACGGCCAAAGTGGAGATTCCGGGTATGCCCGGCGGGACGCCGCCTCAAACGATGACCCAATGCCTAAACGAGCAGAACCCGGTGCCCGATTCCTCCGCCGGCGCCCAAGGATGCAAGATTACAGACATGAAGACCACAGGCGACACGGTCACCTATACGATGGAGTGCAACCAGCAAGGCACGCAAACCAAAAGCACCGGTAAAATCACCTACAAGGGGGACTCCTTCGAGGGCACCTCCGAAACGAATATGGGGCCGGCAGCCGGCGGCATGACCGTCACAACTGTGGTCAAAGGCAAACGCATCGATAAGTGTGAGTAGGTCAAAAACTTTTAAACTTAAAATCTGTTTGAATCCTTAAACTCTTTGTCCGTCGACCCGGAGAGTGGCGATGATTTTTTTCTGGTGACGATTTGAAGTCATGAGGTGCAAATTATGACAGGTAGTTTACGAAAGAGGCAAATTCATGGATACGGCACAAAAACAATTGTTAAAGGATGCGGGAACTCAGTTTATACGAATTCTCTGGTGTGACAATGCCAATATCATTCGCGCTAAAGCCATCCATACCGATCATCTCGAAGACTGTATTAAAAACGGGATCAATATCACCGTTGCCCAGCAGGCCCTGCCGGTTATGCACGACACCGTGGTTCCGGAAACCGGCCTGGGGCCGGTGGGTGAGGTAAGGTTGATGCCCGACTGGTCGACCCTCACGATCCTGCCTTATGCCGGGAAACATGCCCAGGTTATCAGCGATATGATCGTGGGGGCGACTCGAAAGATCTGGGAGCATTGCCCGCGGGGGTTTTTGCGGCGACAGATCGAAAAGCTTGCGGCAAAAGACCTGCGCTTGAAGGCGGTTTTTGAGAACGAATTCTATCTGCTGCGACGCAACGAAACCGGCGACCTGGTTCCGGCCGACGACACGGTCTTTTGCGCGACGGGTTCGATGAATCAACACGCCGCTTTTGTCGACGACCTTGCCGAAGCGCTGACGGCTCAAGGGCTCGATGTGGTGAACTATTACCCGGAATCAGGCCCGGGGCAGCAGGAGATGAACATCAGCTACACCGAAGCCTTGAAAGCCGCCGACAACCAGATTATTTTTCGCGAAACCGTTCGCGGTGTATCGATCTGGCACGGGCTCGTCGCATCCTTTTTACCCAAGATTTTTGAAGATAAAGCCGGCTCCGGCTGCCATATCAATTTCAGCTTGTGGCGGGACGAAGAGAACGTCAGCGGCGATGCCGGGCAAACCGATGGTATCAGCCCTGAGGCCGGTGCCTTCGTAGCCGGCGTGCTGGATCACTTGACGGCGTTGACGGCCATCACCATCCCCAGTATCAACTCCTATCGGCGTATACGACCGCATTTTTGGGCAGGTGCGTTCCGGGCCTGGGGTTACCAAAACCGGGAAGCGGCGGTGCGGGTTTGTAAAAATGATGCGGAAACTCAGGCGGCCCGCTTTGAATTCAAGACGGCGGATGTCACCACCAATCCGTACCTGGCCCTGGGGGCTCTCATCGCCACCGGACTGGACGGAATGGAACGCGGTTTGATCCTTCCTGAAGAAGTTGCCATGGATCCCGGCCTCATGCCTGAGGGGGAGCGCAAAGACAAAGGCATCGATCTGTTGCCGCAGGATCTGGGTGAGGCGATTGAGGCGCTTTGCAAGGACGAGGTATTGCTGAATGCCATGGAGGGCGACTTAGCCAGATCATTTGTGGCCGTGCGTCAAAAAGAATGGGAAGCGCTCAAGGAATTGAGCCTGGAGGAAGAGGTAAGGCTTCTGGTTGAGAGATATTAGTCCCCTACTTGAAGTAAATTCTTAGGTTCTTAAAAAAGGACGGTGCCATGGTCGAACCTCTTAGCCGTGAAATCCCTGTTGTCCCGGAACAGACGGCCTTGCTCTTTATTGATGTGCAAAATTACAATGCCCGTTCGGACGGCGGTGAGTACAAGGCCAACGGTCTGACGGTCGGACAGGCTGAGGTCAAACACGAATACTTCTTCACGCGTTTGAAAGACGTGGTTATCCCCAATATGCAGCGTCTGCAAAAGGTCTGCCGCGACAAGGGCATCGAAGTCATGTACACGGTCATCGAAAGCCTGACACGGGATGGGCGGGATCGCAGCCTCGATTACAAAATAACCGGCTTCAATGTGCCCAAGGGTTCGTGGGACGCAATGGTACTGGATGCGATCAAACCCCTGGACGATGAAATCGTGTTGCCGAAGACATCTTCGAGCGTATTCATCTCGACCAACATCAATTACATCCTGGGCAACCTCGGAGTCGAATTCCTGGTGATCAGCGGTCTCGTTACGGACCAGTGTATCAGCTCTGCAGTGCGTGATGCATGCGATCTCGGCTATCTGGTAACCCTGGTGACCGATGCCTGCGCCACTTACTCTCAGGAGCGGCATGATACTTCCCTGAGCCACATCAAGGGGTATTGTCGGCAGCGGACCACCGCGCAGTTTCTGCGTGAATTGGACTCAGTGTGATTTTGGTATCCCGTTTACCCTTAGGGTTCACGAAAAAATAAGTTCGCAATTTTGGGTGTTGAGGCGCTCGGCCAGCAAGGCGCGAAAACGCAGGAATATCTGGATATTCCGAGTTTTCGCAACACAGCCGGACGGGATGCATCGGCGTCCAAAATGTGAAGTTATTTTTGAGTGAGCCCTTAGTCTGACAAGGTGTTCGAAGGGGGTCTTACTGCTGTTTCGGTTGGGCACAACCCAACCCAAAGAAGGAGGAGGCATGAAACATAATCGATTCGTTCCCTGCACAATTATCATGCTGATCGCCTCAGCGGTTCTTTACGTGGCGTCTTCCGCCAAGGCAGAATACCAAATCACCGGCACACCTGGTTCGGCCAGCGCTACAATGACGATTGACGGGAAACAAATTCCGGCACCTCCGATACCGTTCGGCGGAGTGATTAAGGAGGAAGCCAAGGATTCCAAGCCGTATTGGCCACCGCGCGTGGTACCTCCCAAGGGCTCGCCCAACGTGTTGCTCATCATGACCGATGATCAGGGATATGGAATCTCCAGTACCTTCGGTGGGGTTATCCCGACGCCGGCCTTGGATCGAGTGGCCAACGCAGGCCTGCGTTACACGCAGTTTCATTCAACCGCGATGTGCTCGCCCACGCGGGCGGCGTTAATCACGGGTCGGAACCACCACTCGGTGGGTTTCGGAGTGATCGGCGAGTTATCCACAGGCTTCCCCGGCTACGATTCGATCATCAGTCCGGAAAAAGCCACCATTGGTACAATTCTGCGCGACAACGGTTTTTCCACCTCGTGGTTTGGCAAAAGCCACAACACGCCCATCTATCAATACAGCCTCGCCGGCCCATTCGACCAATGGCCGTCAGGCATGGGCTTTGAGTATTTCTACGGATTCATGGGCGCCGAGACCGACCAGTGGACGCCTTACCTCTTCCGCGGTCACACCCAGATCTATCCGTGGATCGGACGCAAGGACTACAATCTCACCACCGACTTGGCGGACGAGGCGATTTCCTACATGAAGGGCCTCAACGCAACGGCTCCCGAAAAGCCGTTTTTCCTCTACTATGTGCCCGGCGGTACCCATGCACCGCACCAGCCCAAGCCGGAATGGATCGAGAAGTTCAAAGGCAAATTCGACATGGGCTGGAACAAAATGCGCGAGCAGATTTTTGAAAACCAAAAAAAGCTCGGCGTGATCCCGCCGGATGCCCAACTCACACCCTGGCCGGACATCTTGCCTAAGTGGGACTCGCTCTCTTTCGTGAAGAAAAAAATCTACGCGCGCCAGGCCGAAGTCTTTGCAGCGTATGCTGCCTACACGGATTACGAGATCGGCCGCGTCATTCAGGCCGTCGAGGACATGGGCAAGCTGGATAACACGCTGATCATCTACATCTGCGGTGACAATGGCACGAGCGCCGAAGGCACCCTCGAAGGCACACCCAATGCGCTGACCTCCTACAACGGCATCATGAAACTCCCGGAAGTCGAGGAGTTGCGGTATTACGAGAGCTGGGGTTCCGACAAAACCTACCCGCACATGACGGCGGCGTGGTCGTGGGCCTTTGACGCGCCCTTCAAATGGACCAAGCAGGTGGCATCGCATTTTGGCGGCACACGGCAGGGTATGGCCATCTCGTGGCCCGGTCATATCACGGATTTGGGTGGCATTCGTTCTCAGTTCCACCACGTCATCGATATCGTGCCGACGATTCTGGAAGCCACCGGTATCCAGGCACCGGAAGAGGTTAACGGGATCAAGCAACAACCGATCGAAGGCGTGAGCATGATTTACACCTTCGACAAGGCAAACGCCACGGCCCCGTCCAAGCGCGAGACGCAGTATTTCGAAATGGTCGGCAACCGCGCGATCTATAACGACGGCTGGATGGCATCCACCACCCCGCCTCAACCACCGTGGTTGCTCGGCAACGCCAAGATGCCCGCGTTATCAGACTACAAATGGGAACTCTACAACATCGCCGAAGACTTCTCACAGAATAACGACCTGGCCGAGAAAATGCCGGACAAGCTCAAGGGAATGCAGGCGTTGTTCCTCGAAGAAGCCGCGAAATACAATGTCCTCCCCTTGGACAACTCCGGCGTTAAGCGCGTGCTGGCACCGCGCCCGAGCGCGACTGCCGGGAAGAATGTTTTTACCTACACTGGTGAAAACGTGGGCATTCCCGCCGGCAATGCACCCAGCATCCTGGCCAGGGACTACACCATCACGGCGGAAATCACCGTTCCTGAAGGTGGCGCGGAAGGCATGATCGTAACCTTCGGTGGTCGCTTTGGCGGTTACGGCCTCTTCCTCCAACAAGGCAAGCCCGTCTTCGTTTACAACTTGCTCAATCTGAAACGCTATCGCTGGGAGGGAGGCGTCGGTGGCAAAATCGACGAAAACCTCTTCGCCCGAGTACTCAAGCCCGGCAAGCACACGCTGGTCTTTGATTTCAAATACGACGGTCCCGGCCCCGGCAAGGGCGGCACCGGCGTGTTCACCGTCGATGGCAAGGAATTGTCTCGTCAGACAATCCCGCACACGGTTCCGATTTTGATGAGCATCGACGAGAGCATGGACATCGGCATGGACACTCGCACGGGAGTCGATGACAGCTATGAGCTGCCTTTTCGTTTCACCGGCACCATCGACAAGGTGACCATCGAAATTGGCCCGTCACAAATGACGGCGGCGGAACAAAAGGTTGCTGCTGAAGCAACCGCCAGAGCCAGAGACTAAAGAGAATTCATTAATAATGGGGTTAATCCCGTTCCGCCGCGGCCCGTCTCGCAAAAGAGTGGAAGCGCTCCGCCTCGGTTGGGTTGCCCTGAGCCGCGTAGATCCGGCTGATCCGGTCGAAGTAACCGGCCGCGTTTTCCGGGATCTCCCGGGCGAGGGCGAGGTACATCTCCAGGATCTCCGTGGTGTACAGGCCGTCGGCGAAACACAGCTCCGCATATCGGTGCTTGATCGCCGGGTCAATGCGGGCGCGGCAGCTGTCACAGCGGCCGATGATCTCCCGGTAGATGGCGCGCGCCTCGGCCGATTCATTCAGGGCTTCATGGGCTTTGGCAAGTTCCCGGGCCACGGTATCGTTCCAATCATAGCCTTTCAGGAACTGCCGAAAGAAATTGCGGGCGTCTGCATGGCGGCCGGCGCGCATGAGCGTTTCGCCTTTCAGCAGCACCGCCGCGACGGATTCGGCCAGCTCCTCCGACAGGGATGCCAACAGGGCATCGACCCGGTCAAAATCCTCTTCATCCCAATAGATTTCGCACAAGAGCTGGTATGCGGGCAGGGCATGGGGGTGATGCTCGAGAAAACTTTCCAGCAGTTCACGGGCCTCGGCCGGTCGGTCCAGATTCAGCTTGGCAGATGCCAGTTCCAGGGGGATATAGCTCTCGGGCTGAGGGTTTTGCGCCATGGCGCGGGAAAGACTTTCGGCCGCCGCCTGAAAGTCACCGCGATTCAGTGCGATATAGCCGCTCTTAAAGTCTTCGCTATAAGCCAGATACGCATCCCGCACTTCCTGCGGCAATGTGCCGCACAAAGCCTGGAAGTAATCGTCTTCCGATGCCTCATCGAGGAGGGGGTCGCTGTCTTCCGACCTAACGGTCGAAACCATCGGCTCCCGATCGTTGGGATGGTTTCGGGGAGAGGTCAGCGCATGGAGTTGAGCGTCGAGCTCCGCCTTAAGCTGCCGGTCTGCGGTGACCTCCATGGCCAGCGTCAGCAGAGCCCGTGCCTCGTCATAATGCCCGCCTTCAATCAGATTTTGGGCCGTTTGTCGATGCTCTCTGGCCAGCGCGTTAAAGGTTTCCCGGATCTTTTCCGCAAGCCGGTGTCGGGCGTCGATGTCCTGTCCGGATCGCTTCTGCCGTTTGTCGAGTGCGCCTTCATAGGCCAGCTTGGCCTGGCCCCAATGCCCGGCTGCAAAAAGGGCATCACCTTTTTCTTCGAGCTTTTCCGGCGAAGGGCCGGAAAACAGTTTCAGGAGGGACATCGTCGCTTGCTCCTCTTTATTTTGACCTTTTCAGATATTCCTCGCGCACCGCTTTCAGTTCCTCATCCGTTCTGCAGATTTCTTCATAAAACGGAAATTCGAAAGTCGAATATCGTAAACCTTAGCCCAGATTTCTTTAGCGTGACTGTACGAACTTCTCAAACATATTGGCGTCAAAAATTAATTACTCGTGGTTCCGAAAAAACAGAATGCTTTAGAGCTTGAACCCTCCCTCTTATACTCCGTGTACTCAGGCTCATTATTCACTATTATAATGGAGCTAAAACCCGGTTGGTTCGCAGATAAAACCGCACCGGTATCTTGCCCGGTACTCGATTCAGCATCGATTGCAAATAAACCAGCATCTTCCCAATACATTTCTTCGGAACTTGCAGCGACGATGATTTGTGGATCAACGGGATCGTCAGCGTCATTAGAATGAGTTGTTTCAGCGTCTAATAGAAGGATGTAATCCTTTTGCTCTAATGCCTTGAACGGATCGCTGACAAGAAGGGAATTATAATCAGTTTTGGCCGAACAAAGAATAATGATGTCGGTTTCGTCCGGTAACCTTTCTTTCACGTCATCAATGACATGCGGCAGAAAATCTATTTCCTGAGGCCTTGACTCAGGTTCAGTAAAATAGTTGACGATTGTGAAATCAAACGTGCCGTCGCCTATCTTAAATCTCGCGACAAATGGTTCCCAAATGAAATTGTGTTCCTTTGAATCATCGTATGAGTACCACTGCACAGGGTACATGATGTCAGCCCGATAGACAAAGGCGTACCGGGTCAGGGCCTCCTCAACAATTGGGCCTAAAAGGTAATCGTATTGGTATCCATAGCGATTCAATTCTTCAACCAATTCATATAGGGCAGCGTCTGCATTTTCATCTCGGATGCATTGAAGCGCTACAATCTCAAATCTGGATAAGATGTCTGCTATGGCCCTGATGGTGTCAGGATCTGTAAAATCAGCGTATCCGAGATGATAACTCGCTATGATGAACCGATTCTGGGAATTTGTAACCCCGGCATCATACTCCTGAGAGGATATTTGAGTGCCGTTAAAAACTGTGCTCCCGACAATATAAAGTGACAGGGCGAAAAGCAGGATTTTGTATCTTGGTCTCATATCACCACCCTCAACTGATGTGTTTATTTCGTTGCCATGGTGGCCCCCATAAAGGGGTTCCCATAGCTATACCAGAGCAGTGCTGACCGGTCAAATCACAAGGGTTTTAACGGCGAATCAGGACAAGAATCTTTGACCCTTGTGACTGCATCTGTCAATTTCGATCCATGGTTTGCAACTAACCTCACCGACCTTCAGTACATCAGTCCCTTAATCCCGCCCGCGTTGGCATTCCTGAGGTTATTACCTTCCGAGACTGTGAATACAGGGTAAACTTTACCCAATCTTTACAGAACCTTTAACTTATCTTTACACAAGCTGCTTATGTTTTGTCCAGATCGAATGCGGATAAATAAGAACACCGTATTCTCCGGCTATCCGAAATGGACACACAATTTTTACGGAAAAGGAGGCTCCCATGAGAAGTAAATTAATTGGTACGTTTCTTGGTGTTATGTTTTTGACATCGTTTTCTGTCTGCCAGGCATCGGCCGCAGAATTCAGCGTAACGGTGAAGAACCTGACGCACGGAACCTGGTTTACGCAGCTGTTGATCACGGCCCATGACAGACACACCGATTTGTTCGAAATCGGCGAACCGGCTTCTGCGGCGCTGCAGGCAATGGCCGAGGGAGGGGACATTTCGGGCTTGATGGGTTATGTGGACGACCAGGGTGCCGACAGCGTTGCAACTCCAGCCGACGGTCTGCTCGCTCCTGGAGCGGTGGTCCACGATGTCTTTTTCGATACCGACCGAAGCCGCAACAGGTACCTGTCCATAGTGGCGATGCTGCTGCCGACCAACGACGGTTTCGTGGGGCTCGATTCGCTGCGAATCCCCGTATATCCAGGAACCTACACCTATTATCTGAACGGATATGACGCCGGCACCGAGGCTAATGACGAACTGGTCAACGGCGGAGGAGCCCCGGGAGTGCCGGGCATCCCGGCTGATCCAGGAGGAAACGCCGGAACCGGCGGATCCGGTGCGGTTAATATTGATCCCAATACCAATACTACTAATACTACTGTACACATTCACCCGAGCGTGGTGGGGGATACCGATCCGCTTGGCGGTATGAGCGGTCTAAACAGCGCTATCCATCGCTGGCAAAACCCTGTCGCCGAGGTGATCATCAAAGTTCATAACCGTCGCCGGCGTTAAAAAGAGAAACCGCGGCAAGGGGACGATTTCGATGCTGAGGGCGGCTTTTGCTGCCGCTGTCCCGTGTCAGATTTCCCAAGAAAAAGCCGATGGGATCTAATCCGAAGTCAAGAAGCATCAAACAAGCCATTGGATTTTAGACTGTTTAACAGTGCCTACCAGTTCTTTCGGGGGCACTGTTTTATTTTTTTTTTACCGGCAGGTCCATGCGGTCGGCAGGGTGTACTCCGGGAAGACAATCAGATCATAAGTCGACAGGCGATAACGATCCGCTGGCGGAATGATATGCCAAATATATTTTAACTATTCGGCTTATCGCTTTTTTTTATTTATTGGGGAGAAACTCAATTGTGTAGGGATCCAGACCGAACGGATGATTTTTTGAATAATTATTCAGTAAACTTGACAGCTTGCCGAACTCGTGTCCCGATATGGTGTAAGGTACAATAATAAGACCACAGTGCGGCTTTAATTTTTCAAAGAATTGTACGGAATTTTATGCATGTCAATGACATTCATTGAATGCTCATGCATGCTGTGGAAATAGGGTGCCATTAATCAAAGATATTTTTGGAAATGCAATCGCATGCATGATGTCATGCTTGATTTGATTCAACAAGTGCATATCATAGTCATCATATTTAATTGTTTTACAGAGAGCACGATGTCTTACTTCAAACAAAAACCGACAAAGGAGCCATCACATGAAAGTAACAGTTAAATGCTTTTCAAGCCTGGCCGATGCAGACACCTGCGACTACAAAGACAGCACACCTTACGAACTGGAAGATGGGGAAACGGTAACGGCCTTGACCAAGCGGCTCAATCAATCCCCGGAAAATATAAAACTTGTTTTCGTAAATGGAAAACAGGCCGAAATGAATTCGGTTCTCAAAGACGGTGATCAGGTGGGTTTGGCGCCGGCAACCGGTGGAATGTGACACATGTGAACACGGTTGTGACAATCAAAGCTTATGCCAAGTTTATCTAGCTGTCATAGTATTTAATTTTACATCAGATCTCGACATGTTTATTTAAATCGACACAGAAACCACTGCAGTCAGATAGCAATGTCATGGTCGCTCATAATGCGGCGTTTGATGTCGAGATACTTAAAAAGGAAGGGATCGATCCAAAGAAGGTCGTTTGCACATTCAAATTGATTATTTGAAGTGGCTCGTAAAGACGGACCTGGATGAGGATTTGAGATACACCGTTAAACATTATTTGAAATCCTGAGAACCTCAGGAGTAAACAGTGCCGCAAGAACCCAGCGTAACCCGACGCGATTTTCTTAAACTTACCGGTGCCGCCGCCGTGGGATCGATCATCTCCTCCATCGGCCCTGCGGCCATCGCGGCCGAACCGACACCGGTGCCCACCCGGCCGTTCGGCAACACCGGGATCGAGGTGCCGATCCTGTCTTTCGGCGGCAGCCTGCACCTGCCCCAGCTGATGCTGCGGCAGGCCGTCCTCTGGGGCGTCACCTACTGGGATACCGCCAGTTCGTATATGGGCGGAAACAGCGAGACGCGGATCGGCAAGTATTTTTCGGCGTTTCCCCGGGATCGCCCAAAGATTTTTCTGGTCACCAAATCCCACTCCTTGACCATCGCAGGTATGAGCGCCGATCTGGATGAATCCCTGCGCCGGATGAACACGGAATATGTCGATCTTTTCTTTGTCCACAGTGTCGGTCGCATTGACGAAATGGACGACGCCAAACGCCGCTGGGGCGAAAAGAAGAAGTCGGAAGGCAAAATACAGCTTTTCGGATTCAGTACCCACAGCAACATGGAGCAGTGTCTGCTGGACGCATCCGGGCTCGGTTGGATCGACGCCATCATGATGAGCTACAACTACCGGCTGATGCACACCGACGCGATGCGCCGGGCAGTGGATGCCTGCGCAGAAGCCGGTATCGGGCTGACGGCCATGAAAACCCAGGGCGGCGGTTCTTTTCCCAGCGCAGGGGAAGCGGAACGGGAAATGGCCGAGCGGTTCTTGGCCAGAGGATTCACCGTCGGCCAGGCCAAACTCAAGGCCGTGTGGGAAAACAGACGGATCGCCAGCATCTGTTCGGAGATGCCGAACATGAAGCTGCTCATGGAAAATGTCTCGGCTGCACTGAACCGCACCCGGCTTTCGGACAACGACCGGCAACACCTGCAACGATACGCCCAGTTGACCCGATCGAGCTATTGCACCGGATGTGCGCGGATCTGTGAGTCGGCCCTTGACGCCCCGGTGCCCATCGGTGATGCCATGCGGTTTTTAATGTACGGGCGAAGCTACGGTGACCGGCGCCTCGCTGTGCATCAGTTTAAGCGGATTCCGGAGAAAACGCGGCGGATAATGGCCGAACTGGACTATACCCGCGCCGAACAAGCGTGTCCACAGCAAATGACGATCGGCCGTCTGATCCGCGAGGGATTAATCGAATTCACATAGAATGCGCCGAAACCGGATGTCATAAAAATCCTTCCTTCGCCGGTTTCGAACTCCCGATTTGACCATGGCTTCGCCCTTTTCCGCAAGCGTGCTCTACCAGCTGCGGAGGACAGTGAAAATGCGCAGCAGAATCATCGGCATAGACTTCAGTGGCGCAAAGGATG
>JARFQH010000102.1 GCA_029287875.1 Desulfobacteraceae bacterium
CACACGATTGCGCCGGATTATGGTTTGTCTACAAGGCACATCCACCTGCGCATATCGGGATACGTGTGGGTGGATGTAACGCAGTAGACGGGCCATAAGACAAGCAAGAGGTGGAATTATTTTTGCCGGGGCCCTAAATCAGAGGCTGTGTGTGTCTGCCCGCCAGAATACCCCGCGCCAGGTTTTCGATCAGGTCCGCAAGTATTCTTTCGGCTAACTCCAATTCAGCCGGCGTGTTGAAGCCGGACAGCAGCTCTTTCAATAAAATATCGTAGGGCGACAACGTTGTGGTCAGCGGCGGATAGCCTACGGCGGGTTTGGGGTAAAGGTTATCGTCGAACACATAATTGCAGGGGCCCGGATCCGGACGCCGGCGAAACGGCCAGTCGATTTTCAGCCTCAACACGCTTGCCACTATTTGCCGGCATTCCTCGCGGTTGAGGATGTCCGCCGCAGTTAGCGGTGAACCCAGCCGCTCTTCCAAAGCCTTGAAAAATTCGCTCAGCAGCCTGGTCTCGGAGACGATCAAGCCATATTCGTACCAGCTGACGGCAGATTCCCGCACGACTGTCTTGACAACCGCTGAAAGCTTGGAATGGGCCGGGCAGAAATAGAGCCGGCAGGCCATTCCGCCGTAATAACTCAATCCCCGGTAATCGACACCGTGGTTTCCGGCAGCGTGGGGATGAAGCAGGCAGCCGACCCGCCGGTGCTCTTCTCCGATCAGCCCCACGAAAGGGCAGTGGTGGAAATCTTTAAATGGACCGGTTCCGCATCGGGTCTGCGCGCCTTGGCCGAACGCCGCAATGGCATCGGCTTGGCGGGGGACCCGAGCAAAATCTTTTGTTCTCTCGCTCAGCATCGACACCAAGGGACCGTAAGCGGCATCGGCCACATTGTAAAGTCCGCAGCAGGCGGCACAGGAAACCTGCCGGTTAACCTGACAAAGGTAGACCCCTCCTGGTGGTGTCGGGTCCGCAATCGAAGAAACGGTCGGCTCTTTTAGGTCAAGTGGATGTCGTTTCATATTCCGGTGAGCGTTCGAAAATAAATCAAATCGGGTTGAACTGCACTCTATTCTTCATCGGTCAATATTTCGTATTCGGTCGTGATCTCCGCCACGCCACGGACGGTCGCTGCCACAGAACAGTATTTCTCTTCGGAAAGCCGGATCGCCTGTTGAACGGCCTTTTCGGTAAGGTCCTTGCCGCCGAGACGATACTTTAAATGAATTTTGCGGTAAGTCCAGGGCGGATCGTCATCCTGCTCGCCGGTGGCGATGATCTCAAGTCTGCTGAGCGGTTTTCGTTTTTTGGTCAAAATGTCGACCACATCGACGGCCGTGCAGGATGACAGGGCGATGAGCAGCATCTGAGAAGGTCTGAGACCATTTGGCTCTTTCTCACCGGACAATACAACTGCATGACGATTCGAATCCATCCCCACGAACTGCTGACCGGTTACCCATCGGACAGTGGTTGTCGGCATCTTGCATCTCCTTTGATTTGAGTTTCCATCAAGGTTTAGTCCCGGCCTGATTCAGGCCGGTTGTCCGTTGACAACTGTCACCTAACCGTCCGGTTGCCGGTATCGAACCGCGGCGCTCATCGCCCGTCAGGCCATAGCTTCCCGGATCACGCGATACCTGGCAAAAATTTGTCCGGTTCCCAGATGTTTGAAATCCATCAGCTCGAGCTGCATTGCAATCGAATCAGAGAACAGAGTAAGACCCGTACCGAAAATCTGCGGAACGTAGGTCAGGTAGATTTCGTCAATCAGATCTTCACGCGCAAAAATCGTGTTGATCTGAGAGCCGCCTGCCAGGATGGCAACCTCAAACCCCTCCTGTCTGAGATCAGCCAGCAACTCTCGGGGAGGCTTATCCGTGAAAACCAGATCCTTTTGCTGGGAAATTCTGCGTTTATTGCGGCTCATGACCACGTTTTTTCGCCCCGGCAGGGGTCTACCGATCGTATCATAGGTCTTCGACCCCATGATCAAGACGCCTGCTTTTATTGTCATATCTTTGAACATGCGCTTGTCTTCCCGGCCCGTCCAGTCCGGAAAGTGGTCCGAATCGCGGGCGATCATTCCATCTACCGTCAACGCCATCAATAAAATAACTTTCATGCTGCAGCTGCTCCATTTAAGACCCAAAAAAAATAAGAGGGCAACTTCTGACTTAAAACTTCATGTATTTTTTCTCGTACACAACGACCGGTGCATAACCGAATATGGCATTCAGATGGTGCAGAAAAGCATGGCGTCCCTGTGTTTCCCACGCCTCCTGGACCTCTTTGTCGATTGTACGATAGTAGTCCTGAAGCGCTGGTGCGGACATGTCATCGACGGACGGACGGCTGCGTTGCACCGTTTGTTCAACCAGCTCGAGCCAGCTCCGGCTGACACCGTCAATAAAATAAGGCCAGGCCTGCTGGACCGCCGGTGGCCAGACCGGGTCACTGGTATCGGCAATCTCGGGTTTGGTAATCGTTTGGGTGTCCTCGGATAAAATCCGCCGCACACTGCCGGAGCGTATCAGCGACGCCATCAGTGCATCGTTGCAAAGTTCGTCTGTTATCAGACGCGCCGATACGACGTCGGTGTAAAAGATAAAGCTGAATTGATGACCGGCGCTGTCGCGGGAGGCGCGGCGGTGAAACCGCCACAGGTCGATCCGTTCCTGGTAGTGGTCCAGTGTCGGCGCGACCACCTGGTGAGCAATCAGCGTGTCCATGTACCAAGATGGCGGGGTATCCTCCGGCCAGTTCATTTGAAAGCGAACCGCCCACCACCCCTTGGCGCCGGTATCCGTAACATGTTCCGGTAGTGTGGTTTTAACCGACCGCCCGGGAGCAACCCCGGCGCACCCGCAGAAAAAGGCCACTCCGAGCAGCAGCAGACTGGCATGCAAAGACGATAATGGACGCAAAATCCCTCCTCAGGTTTTGGAACTGTTGGCATCGAAACGGTGGTATCGGTTCCTCGGACGAATGTCGCTTTTGAGTCGGAACCGCTGCGAAAAATCCGCCGACAGCGCGGCGGCTGAAACACCCCTCTTTGTTACCTCAGATTGAACACCAACTTCCACTGTTCCGATCCCTTGCGGACCACCACTTCGTCCCTGTCGATCTGAACGATGGAATAGCCTTCAAGAGATGTGCCTTCCCGCATGATGTTACCGTTTATGACCGCCAAGCGGTCGCCGGGAGCAGATGCCCACGATATCGCCTGAAGCTTCAAGTCGGTTGTAAGGACCGGCAAGTTGGCAGTCGCGCTGCGATTGGGTTTGGCTTCTACCGCACGAGCCGGCGGTTTTTCTTTACGGGGAGCAGAGGGAATTTTCTTGACAGCCGGCGGCGGAGCGGCCTTGGGCACCGGCAGAGCTTTTTCCAGCGGCGGAGCTGTCGGCGGAGAAGCCTCTTTTGGCGGTGGTGCCGGCGGCGGCGGCTTGGCCATGGTTTCGGATGGCGGTGATTCTTGAATCGGTTTGGCGACCGGCCGGCCGACGGATGCCGTCGGCACAGCGTTACGGTCCGGCGGCGATAGCAGATAAAGGATAATCCCTCCGACTGAAATCAGCGCCACCACCGCCAGCAGACCCCACAGCAGCACGGCCGACCAACCGGAAGTGATGTCCCAACGACGAATGGTCCTGCGGGATGCGGAACCGGAAGACCAGATTACCGATCGACCTTTGGGAGGGTTTTCGTCTTCGAGTTTTTTAAGGGCTTTCAGAATGGAACTCACAATTTCACATTCCTCGACAATAACGGGTTCACATCTCATCCATCGATATGACTTGGCAAATCGATGGCTGGACATTGGCATTCACATGCCCGGTCGACCGCCTTTCAATCAAGCCGGATGTGCGGAATATCCAGTCGCCGGTTTTCGTTGAACAGCACAATTTTTGTCAGGGATCCGACGATCCCATCCGGCTCAAGGCCGTGTTTCCTTTGAATCTGCCTGACGGTTTCCTTGGTCTGTTCGTCGTAGGACGGACCGGTATCGAGCTGGGTGTATCCGATCTCGCTCAACTGGTTCTTCAGTGCCGCAATCGCATCGCGCGGCGGCCGGTTCGGCACCGGACCATCGGGGGACATAAAATCCTTCCATGGGACATAGGCACCATCGGTACAGTATGGCTTTAAGACATCCTCTGTCACCGTGATGGTCTCGTTCAATCGCGCACGACCCAGGGTCACCTGGTCACCCTGTATGCCGAGAACCGTCAGAAATCCCGGCGACGACCCGTCGGGCAGCCTCACGGATATGATGGCCGGAAGATTTAAGGTCTTGAGAATTTCGAGACGGCAATCGACCCGCAGCATCGCCAGCCCGTTTTGCCCGGCAGCCACCTCGAAGAAGGTGTCGTTATCGGTCCGCTCGTCGAGCGCCGGATCGATACTGGATTTGACGCCCCAGAGGTCCAGAACGGTTTGAAGAGCGAGGTGCCGCGCCGAACGGGCATCCATGTCTTGAATAAATTTCGAAAAATCGGTGCTCACGCCGTTTGGGTCGTCAACCGGCGGCTGTGAGGCCGGAGAAGGCCGTGCCGGTGCTTCGGTAACCGGCGCTGTGGAAGGCGCGCGGGACGGGGGTGCCTGCGCCTGGACATTTTCGGGCCCCTTGTTCACCATTTTGACGGAATCAGCAGGCCCCATCCGATAATACCAGAACAAGAGCGCCGCCACACAAAGAACCGCGGCCAGGACGAGCGCCGGTTTCTTTAACTCCCGCAGCCGGCGGCGCTTTTTTCCGCGCTCGGACAGCTCGCGTATGGCAGCCCGGACGATGGCACTATTGATCTTCTTCTGATTGCGGCCAAAGGCCGTCAGCAAGGCCCTGTCGCAAACAATGTTGATGAGACGGGGAATCCCCGTTGAATAGCGATAGATGAGACGGTAGGCCGAGTGTGTGAAAACGACCGGCGTTCGGGTTGAAGCGATCTGGATGCGGTGCTCGATGTATTCCCTGACTTCCCTGAAGCTCAGCGGTGAAAGATGACAGCTGAGCGTAATGCGTTGAGCCAACTGCCGTAAGTCGTAGGAGTCGAGCAATTCGCCGAGTTCCGGCTGGCCGACCAGAATGATCTGCAACATCTTGGAACGGTTGGTCTCCAGGTTTGAGAGAAGCCGCAGCTGTTCCATGACGTTCCGAGTCAGGTTTTGGGCTTCATCCACAAGCAAAACCACGGTTTTACCCGCAGTTTTCATGTCGATCAGGTAACTGTTGAGGGCATCGATCAGTTGCTTGGTGTCGCTCGCACGGCACTTGACACCCAATTCATCGGCAATCGTCTTGAGAAGCTGCGTGGGGCCTAGTCTGGGGTTAAAAATGTAGGCGACCTCGGTCCTGTCGTCGAGGTTGTCGAGAAATACGCGACAGAGCGTGGTTTTTCCAGTGCCGACCTCTCCGGTAATCTCGACAAACCCCTCCCCTTCGGCAATGGCGTATTTCAGGTGCGCCATTGCCTCCTCGTGACTGCGGCTCACATAATAGTACTCGGGATTGGGGACGAGTTTAAAGGGTTTTTCCCGAAACAGGAAGAACTTGTTATACATTACGTTGCTTTCCGGCACCGGATTCGAACATAGCCGTGGCCTCGGAGGAAGATCGAGGTTTCCGCAAATCAAAAGCTTTTTATAATAAAAACAGTTAAATGTGTCAAGTTTAAAACAATTCCAGCTGATCGATCTGACCGGTCTCAAAATGCGTGATGTACAGATCGATCTGTTTTTTCAACATCTCGATCGGCTCACGGTTGGCAAGTTTCCAGGTGTATATATCGTGGTGCAGCCGGCGACTGTCTTCCGCCAAAGCCTGGATCAGCTGCGGCCTGATCGGCTCCCACAGCAGGTGTGCTTCCTCGACCGGCAGGCCCAGGCTTCGGAAACGGCAGGCACAGTTGCGGTCCCACCAGCGTGAAGGCGTGGTTCCGTTGGCACGGCTGCCTTCGAAATAGAACAACGTCCATTCGAGCTGCCTCAGATCGACGTGCAGGTCCCTGGCCACATCGTTGAGCACACGCTTTCCTTGAGGCGTATGCATGTCCAGAGCAACCCAGTATGGAAACGACTTTTCTTCGTCCTCCAGCGTCACAATCTCGGGAATATCCCCGGAAACCGCCAGATAAGCAGCCGCCTGTATCACCGCCCGATCCCGCGGCCGACCCGCGCTCCTGAACCGCATCGCGTTTGAAATGAGTGGGTGTCGGCCCTCTTCGGACGTACTGCGCTCAAGCCAGTGCCAGAAATCGTCCGGACGCCGGATGGCGTCGGCGACGATTTTGATGGGGCGATCGTCCGGTGTCCCGTCAAGCACCGATCGGTCACCCTCGAAAAGGCGGTAGGCCAGAAACCCGAGTCCGGTCGCATCCCGGGTTTTGGCTGA
This sequence comes from Desulfobacteraceae bacterium, assembly GCA_029287875.1. Lineage (GTDB taxonomy): Bacteria > Desulfobacterota > Desulfobacteria > Desulfobacterales > SG8-13 > JARFQH01. Next base: position 6,397 of record JARFQH010000102.1, read on the forward strand.
ACGCGCCACCTTGATCAGGGCCGCGGCCTTACTGTGGAATTTTTTGTTGAAGAGCAGTTCAGCACCCAAGGGCCAGCACTCTTCAAATGTGATGATCGCGGCACGGTTCCGAAACCAGTTCTTCTCCCGAAAGCTCAAACTTTGAATCAGAGCACTGGTAGTGTAGACCAGCTCGACATTGCCACGCCGCACCGCTTTTTGCAGCAGCGAGCGAAAGCGTGAATCGATATCGGTTCCGCGTTTGTCGAGGATGGTCATCGGCATAGCTGTTCCATTGCATCGATCAGCATGTGGCGGGGAGAAATCGAAATCCGGGATAAAGGATGTTTCTTCGATCGGAAGCCACCGGAACGGTTCCAATCGCGGCCTGGGGTTTTCACAAGGTCATACCGCCATCCAAGACCAGCGTCTGTCCGGTCACGAAGCTGCTTTCGGCGGATGCCAGATACAGACAGGCCGCTGCAACTTCCTCGACAGTACCTATACGCCCCATCTTGTGTCGAGCGACAAAAGCCGCCCGAGTGGCGCCGGGGTCTTCGCTGGCGGCAATTCGTGATTCCAGCCCCGGCGTCTGGATGGCACCGGGGCAGACGGCGTTGACCCGGATTCCCTGAGCGACGAAATCGACGGCGACAGACTTGGTAAACCCGATAAGAGCGGCCTTGGCGGTACTGTATGCAAACCGACCGGGGGCGCTGGTGATACTCGATAGCACCGAAGCGATGTTGATGATCGATCCGACACCCCGGGTGCACATAGCCGGCAGAAAAGCGCGGGTCATATAAAACGCGCCCATGAGATTGACATCAAGTGAGCGCTCCAACTCTTCCGATGAGCACTCGAGAATCGTGCCGGAAGCCACATATCCGGCACAGTTGACCAAAATATCGACGGTACCGATTTTTTGAGCCGCTGCGGCGACATCGGCGGACCGGGTGACATCGAGCTGTTCTATCCGAACCGATGTCGTCTTCTCGAGGGACTTCAGCGGTGCGAGAGTCCGGCTGGTAGCCCACACCCGGCTTCCCTCCCGGGCAAAGCTGTGAACGATAGCGCGGCCGATCCCCTGTCCGGCCCCGGTGATGACGGCTGTCTGACCATCCAATCGTTTCGCCATGTCCGATTCCCAAGGAAAATATCATCTATGAATCAAAAAAGTCGCTGATATTGATAACTTTTTCTTCTTTTTTGCCGGTGGCTTTCCTCCCGCTGACAGTCCCTCTTAACTTTTCCTTACGAAGTTTATTGATCATCTCACGCAATTCGGGTTTGGTCTCGATGAGGGTCTGTATGTGCCTGTTCAATGCCGTCCAGCGCTCTTCCAGAACAGCCGTATCGATAGCAAACGCGGCCACCTTGCCAAGAATATTACACAGAGAGGCCAACAACCCGTAATGGGACGTCCCTTGGAGGTAGTACGGACAATGGCTCCAGAGGCTGAGGCATTCGAGACCCACCCGAGCGGCCTCGGTCTGGATCACAGCGTGAATGGCACTGGGGCCCTGATAAGAAATCAGATGAAGGCCCTCCTGCTTGAGTCTTGTCCGCATGTCCTCGCGCGAGGCCATACCGGAGATTATCCGGTCTGAATGTAAAACGTTGTCGTACATGCTGCCGAGCGTAATGACCATTTGAATCGACAGCGCCCGGCACAGAGCCAGCAACTCATCGGTAAACCGGTACCAGTTGAGAGACGGTTCGTCTGCCTTCAATATGACCATATCCGATTCTTCGACTCCGGTGTGCACACTGTAAACGGTGAGGTCGGGCCAGGCCATGTCTTCAAGGACTCCGTCGACGATCTTCACCGTCGGGCGCGACTGGTCGTGACGGAAAAAAGCATCCGGGTCAAGCCGGGCAAAAGGCTCGGCCTCAAAATGACGAATCAGATAGTCGAGCGCATCCGTGGCCACGTTGAGAGCGTTGCCCCAACCACCGAAACCGGCAATCAGAACAGGTTTCTTCAGGACCGGCATTTCTCTGATGAGAATCCCCTGTATGTCCATAGCATTCATTACGCAGCTCTCGTAATTTTTGTCAAGCCGACGGAAGTTTTGACAATTTTCGATCGGGTATTAGCATAGACAGATGAACGGAATTGAGCTCGTTCCCATATTTCCCCTCGGTATTGTGATGCTGCCGGAGCAGCTGATACCCCTTCATATATTCGAGGAACGTTACAAACTGATGATCGGCGAATGCCTCGCGGATGACAAGGTGTTCGGCATCGTTTATTTCGACGGACAAAAGATGTGCAGCGCCGGCTGTAGCGCACGGGTTCAGGAAGTTCTCAAGAAATACCCGAACGGAAGGCTGGATATTGTTACCCGTGGAGAACGCCGGTTTATCGTCGGACAACTCGACGAGTCCAAACCTTATCTGCAGGCAACGGTCGACTATTTTGACGACGACCCCGAAAAGCCGGATGCCGACATGCAGAGGGATGCCCATCGCGGCATAATGCTTTTGAATCAAGTGGTTAGTCTGAAACCACACGAGAGTTCGCTCGACTTGACAGACAGTCCAGATTTCAAAAGCATTTCGTTTTTAGTGGCCGGCAGCGCCGGCTTCAACGCCCCTGAAAAACAGAAGTTTCTTGAAATGACATCGACCCGTAAACGTCTCCAGAAAAGCGTTGCCGCCCTGTCCAGAATAATTGACCGCATCCGGCTCACCGAGGAGATACAGAGCCTCATCGGCGGTAACGGCAGTCTGCCCGAATCGCTGAAGCAGCGGTTATCAGGGCTTTGATGCCATGACGGTTAATAGTCGATCCAGATGTCGGAAAGATGCTGCAGCTAGTCAAAACCACTGTGTCGGCAACTGCCGGGCTAACGGCCGACCGACAACGTAACCGTTTCAGATGGAGCCGACCGGCTCAGTGTCGGATTCTTTCTCACGACACAGAACCCGTGTGAAACACTCCCATTGATTGCAGTGGACAACGGCCGTTCCGGAACAATCCGATTGGTCCTCCCCCTTCGAAACAGCGCCCTCTTGCGCCTTGGCCCTGTTGGAACCGGTCTTGAAGATGTCTCTTTTAACGACTTTTTTCATCTCTTTCATCTTTTTCATTAAAATTTTTCTCCATTTATGGCCCTAACCCAAAGGCGCTGTGGTTTTTCGAAGCAAGATAGCGCTGTCAGTGCCCGCCGAGCAGTGCGAAGGCCGGCCATCGTCGACAGCCGTCAAGATCATCCATAATGGCTTTCGTCAACTTTTGTTGGACATTGGCGGTCATCTTTGCACACCCCGGTGCAGATTCCGGCGGCGGCCGACTCCGGATCAATCAACTTCCGGAGGCCTGGACATTGGAACCCAGGCGGGTTTCCATCCACCTTACCGACCAGGAAACAATCAGGATCAGCAGCAAATATTCCAAAACCAGAACGGTGTAGATTTCAAGCGGCCGATAGACCGTGACCGTCAGTTCATTGGCTTTGCGTGTCAGTTCCTGGAGCCCAACGACGGATACGAGCGAAGACATTTTGAGCATGTAGACAAACTGATTTCCTAAAGGCGGCAGGATCCGGCGAATTGCCTGGGGTAAAATCACGAAACGCATCTTGTGAATGTAGCCCAGCCCGATGGCATCGGCCGCCTCGATCTGTCCGCGCTCTATGGACTGAATGCCACCGCGAAAAATCTCGGCCTCAAACGCGCTGTCGCACAGCGCCAACGCCAGAACACCGGCGGTAAAAGGTTCAAGAGAGATCCCAAAAACAACCGGCAGACCGTAATAGATCCAGAGTATCATGACCAGGGTGGGCACGGATCGAAAAGTCTCGACGTAAACACGGTTGATCGCCCGCAGCATGCGGTTCGCAGCCAGGCCCGGAAGGGCGACCAACAATCCGAGGCAAATGGAGATGACGATCGAAACCGATGCCAAGCTTATGGTCAAGCGAAGACCCCCGAGAAGGAACATGAGGTTATCGGTCCCTCTCAGCGTGGTCGGAAGGACCTCGTACCACCCCCACTGATACTCTGTCCGGCTGCATCCGCCGATAATCAGCAGCCATAAGAACGCAACGCCGGTCAACGATGCGATCCGTCGGTCCATTCGGTCCCCATTTCCACCGTTTGTCTGACAGGCTGCTGAAAATCAAGTACCAGACCGTCACTCCAGCATCAGCCACTTTGTTTTAAGCCGATCGAAAAACCCCTCGTTTTCTTTGATAGTGATCCACTGATTCAGAAAATTCAACCACACGATGTCGTCCTGCTGAACGATAAACGCCAAGTCAGCGGGGCTGCGTGGCTCTTTCACCGGCACAACAGCCAGTCCCGCATGCGACTGAATCAGCCGCGACGCTTCCAGGTTGCTGGTCACCGAAACCTGAGCCCGCCCGGAGAGCACCTCCTGGTAATCGCGGGCCGGTGCTTCAATGGAGCGAAGTTTCGCATTGGGAAAGAACTGCTTGACCTGTTGTTCCTGCGATGTGCCGAGAGTAACGGCCACGGTCACATCCGGCTGGTTTATGTCTTCCCAATTCTTGAACCGTGACAAATTGGTTTTCAAGGTCACTGGAACGGTTTTCACCTGGTAGTAAGACCGGGTGAAACCGACGGTACGAATCCGGTTGACGGTAATCGATGCACTGGTGCTGATGTCGTACTTGTCAGCGACGATGCCGTTGATCAGTGTTTTCCAGTCGGTGGGCACGAACTGAATCTTGACCCCCATATCATCGGCAAGCGCGTTCATCACATCGATGTCGAATCCCTTGTAGCTGTTTGTGGCCGGGTCCCGGATGGACATGGGGTTCCAGTCGCCTGTGGTGCCGACCCGCAGTTGACCGGATTCGAGAATTTTGTGCAACCGCGACCGGCTCTGCGCGTCAGCACTGTCGACGACACCGGGGACGGTCAACAACATCACACATAAGCTTGTTATAAAAGGAAGAATTTTCATCAAAATATTCCTCTGGGCTGTAATCAATCCGGATAAAGTGAACCGCACGCCGTCCTGAGGGAGGATCGTTCGGAACACACCGGCCGTTAAATAATGAAACAAGTTAAAATCAGTTTGACCTTTGTCAACCGCAGGGGGGCCAAGGCTCGGCAGAGGGAATATTCGCCGGCAGAGTGGGAAATCGACCGCCGGTGACTTGACGCCACCCTCAGCGTTCCTTTATTAGTGTCCATTATTAGTGTCCATTCAGAAAAAGCGAATTTCTGTTCAGACCAAGGCCGCCGTGGTTTTACAACCGCGGCCCTTCATGTCTTTCCATTGATTTATCGAGATGCGACATGCCGGATAGGCACGTGAACCATAGCGAAACCAAACCACCCGGACGCAGTGCGCTCAAATGGCTGATGTTCATGGCTATCGGTCTTGTCGGCGCCAGCCTGATCGCCCTGCTTGTGGTAGGTGGGTATTTTTATCGACACCCTTCCAGGGTAAAAGACCTTGCGGCCGAACACCTTTCAAATCTGACCGGCGTAAAGGTCAGTGTCGGAGAACTGTTCTACAGTCTCAACCCGCTGCACCTCCGAGCGCGTGACATAGATGTGCGCCCGACGGACGGCAGGAATGGTTTCGAGCTGCAAGTCGGAACTATTGCGGTCGATGCCCGCGTAACCGGCCCATTCGGCCGCCGCACGCTCGTCGTCGAGCACTTGCGGGTAAAGGATTTCTCGGCGCTCGTGAAAACGGACGCCCGGCTGCCGACGGCACTGTCAGAAGCTGCAAGCCCTTCATTCGCGGGTCAACTGGTCCGACAGGTGATTGGTTTTTTTCTGATATCCGATATCGCCTGGTCCTCCCTGGAGGCCGATAACGGCCGGCTCACCATCACCGGTGACGCGACGCAATTGGTGCTCGATGGGCTTCGACTGGAATCGGACGCGGCCGACAGAATCAATGCTCGCGGCCGGATGCTGGAATCGCGAATCGGAGCGGACACGCACGTGGCGGTTGCCGACTACCGAATCCATCTCGAGCCGACCGCTCGCACGGAAACCGGCTCAATTAACGGAGAGGTCGTACTTTCCGGCGGCCGGATTTCCGGATCTCAATTTAGCGCTGACGACATCACGGCTGCGATACGACTGGTATACCGACCGGACCGCAATGAAATCACCCTGCCGGAAATGAATTTAGTCGGTCACCTCTCGCCCCCCCTGATAGCGACGGTCGGCGTACGTCCGACCAAGCGGTTGTCGCTTGAAGGCCGGGGCGTTTATCGTATGGCAGAAAAGGTGCTCGACCTGGCCGGGTGGTCCCTCGAGGCCGCCGGCCTTTTAGAAGCTTCCGGTGCGGCCCGGTTCGAGGTCGCCACCCCTTACCGGCTGCAGCTCAGCCTAACGGAGGGACAACTCGATGCCGCTCAGTTAAGCGCTTTTTACACCGGCCTAGCCGGCGCCCGGCCGTTGCCTCTGGTGGTCTCCGGTGCCATCGGCCTCAAGGGAAGCGTTGACGGCCCGCTGACCGGAAAGGGGTCCGAATGGCAGGGAAACCTTCAGGTCATGTTTCAGGGTGTTCCGGTTGCATATCACGACACCGGCAACCGCCTGCGGGCGGTTTTGTCCGGAAGCGTGCAGGCCAACGGTTATTTCACAGACCCCCAAGTCCAGTTGAACCTGGAAGCAAATGATATGGCGATCACCACCAAGTACGGGGGGTTGACGGAATTCCGGCCGCTCATGAGCGCCTCCGGGCATTTTCCCGTGTTGGACATCAGCCTGCACACCCGCAGTCCGGGCGCCCGGCTGACCGTCGGGTCGCGGCGCCTGACGCAGGTCAGAGTCGAACTGGATCGGGGACGGATTAATCTGCAAACCGGGGAAATATCACTGCCCCGTATCGCCCTGTCCAGCTCAACGCTGGCAAACCTCGCAGGATCGTTTGCCCGAACCGGAGAGCGCACGCTTCTGAGACTTCATGGTCGCAACAGCGCCCTTCTGCGAGCGGCCGCTGCCTGGGATTTTCTACCGGCCGACTGGCGCTTCAACGCACAAGACACTCTCGACCTGGCTCTGGATTGGCAGACCGGTGTCGACGGTACACTGGATTGCCGGATGGGTTTGACGGACTTTGAATTCAGCAACCCGGGGGAGAGCCGTTTTGCCGAAAAACTGGCCGTTGCGGTTGAAACCAAAACCCGCTTCGGCCCTGAGGCGGGCACCGTTCAATCGGATGTTCGATTGACGGCGACCGCCGGAGAGATTCTCTGGGGAAAATATTACCTCAACCTCGGCGTCATGCCCTTCAGTGCCTCGGGGCGTTTGAAATTAATGACCGATCAGGGTCTTTTGGCCGTCGATCGTCTGGAAACCTCCCTCAAAAACCTGATTGCCCTGACGGTTTCCGGCTCGGTGCGATCGGAGGCTGAGGACCTGAACCTGGATATACGCCTCAATGTGCCCGCAGTAAAAGCACAGTCGTTGTACCGGCATCTGATCGCCGAACCTCATAAGTACGACCAGCCTAACCTGAGCAATGTCCGGGTCGACGGCCTGATCGGGGGCGAAGTCGCCTTATACGGCGGCCTGCAATCGATGCGCGCCAAAGGGCGCGCTTACTGGCAGCAGGGTCATGTCAGCAGCAACAACGGAACCCTCGCACTTTCGGGTGTCGACCTGGAACTGCCTTTCTGGTATCAGTCGATACCGCAAGCTGCGCCTTCGTCCACCCTTACCGGACACCTGACGGTGGAAAAAATGCAGCTTCCCTATCTGAGTGAACAGCCGCTGGCTCTGAATTTCGACGTCGGCCCCAATCGGCTGGTGCTCCGGCAGCCTCCCGCACTGCACCTTTTTTCCGGCCGGATCGACATCGGCCCAGTGGTCCTCACCAACTTGTTTCACGAACACGCCAAGCTCGAAACACAGCTTACCGCAACCGGGATCGAAATCGACAACTTGTTGAAAGGGATCTGGTCCCAACCTACTGGAGGAATCCTGGCCGGTCGGCTTGAATCGGTCCGATTGGAAGACAACCGGCTCACCAGCCGGGGAACGGTGACCATCGATATTTTCGACGGCAGTATCGACATCATCGATCCTGGCGTTTCCGGGCCGCTGACTTCCATACCGGTGTTTTTTTTCAACAGCCGTATCAACGACCTCGGCCTGGAAAAAATGACGGCGGGCACCGCCTTTGGAAAAATCCAGGGCATCCTGCGGGGAAGCGCGACTGACGTGGAAATCGTCAGCGGTCAGCCGCAAAAATTCGGAGCACGGCTGGAAACGGTTTCAAAGAAAGGCGTACAGCAGAAAATCAACGTCCGGGCCGTGGAAAGCATCGCCAGTCTCGGCGGGGGGGGGAGTCCGTTCATGGGACTGGCTGGATCGTTCGCGAGGTTCTTCAGGGACTTCCCCTACTGGAAAATCGGAATTGCCGCATCACTTGAAAACGACGTTTTCAGGGTTAACGGAACCATAAAGGAAGACGGTAAGGAATATCTGGTCAAAAAGAGTGGTTTTTCCGGAGTTGATGTAGTAAATTTGAATCCAAACAACCGGATCAGTTTCAAAGACATGGTGAAACGGATTAAACGCATATCGGGGGCAGGCGGCGGCCCGGTGATTCGCTAACAAAAGGAGGTGTTCATGAGATCGTCCAACCGGGTTTTTCGGGTGGTGTTTTTTTGCGGCATTCTTCTGATCGGTGCCTGTGTAACAATCAACATCTATTTTCCGGCCGAAAAAGTGGAATCAGTGGCCGGTGAAATCGTGGAAGATATTCGTGGACCGCAACCGGAGACACCACCGGTGCCCGAAAAAGAGCAGCAAGGATACCACGGGGATCGATCCCTTTTTGCGTTTCTGGTTTCTACCGCCTGGGCCGAGGAGATCACAACCGTCTCGAACCCCGCCATCCGGGAGCTTAAAACCCGGATGAAAAACCGTTACCCGCAGCTCAAACCCTGGTTCGCCAGCGGGGTTCTCAAAGAGGGCGGGGACGGCTATGTGGTCATTGCCCAAACAGACAGCCTGAGCGTGCGGGATAAAGGCACGGTCCGAAACCTGGTGAGCGCCGAAAATAATGACCGCAAGAGCCTCTATCTGGAAGTGGCCAAGGCACTCAACATCGATGCCGGCCAGGTCGACCGGGTGGCCGGAATCTTTGCCAAAGAGTGGCAGAAGTCTGTGCAATAGAGATTGCTAACCCTGAGGGTTCACGAAAAAATAAGTTCGCAGTTTTGGGTGTCGAGGCGCCCGGCCGGTAAGGCGCGAAAACTCGGCATATCTGGATACTCCGAGTTTTCGCACCAGCAGCCGGACGGGGTGCATCGGCGTCCCAAATGAGACGTTATTTTTGAGTGGGCCCTAAGGAACCAGCCAGACGGCGCCTTTCGAGATTTTGTTCAACACCGTGTTTGTGACACTGCCCGTAAAAAAACTCTTGTTGACACCGCTACGCCCCATCACGACCGTGTCGTAACTCCCGGTTTGAACTTCTTTCAGAATGGCTGCACCTATATTGGCAAGACCGGTTACCGTCCTGGTTTGAATACGATCTTCCCCGAGGTCGAATTCATTGAGCTTTTTGAGGGCGATGGTATAGAAGTTATCGATGCAGGCCTTGTCGCCCTTTCGAATCAAGTCTTCGAGCGTTTCGGCTTGGGTCGCTTCGAAATCGACTTCACAGTAGTCCTTGAGCTTGGGCCTGACGTGAAGAAATGTCAGGCTGATGCCGACGGCATCGCTTAAGGCAAACGCAAGGTGGTCGATCGCGCGCAGGCTGTATTCGGACCCGTCGACAGCCACCAGAAACTTGGCCGGGGCAATATCGCCACCGATAATCCAGACCGGAATAATGTTTGAATTCTGAGTGATGTTGGATGAAACGCTTCCCATGAAAAGTTCCTGCACGCTTGAAATCCCGCGCCGTCCGATGACCAGAGCATCGAATCGGCCGGCTTGCGCATACTCGATGATGTCCTTGCCGATATCGAGGTTCCGGGGCTTGGTCACGGTCTGAATGCGGGATTCGTCGACTCCTTCTTGGAGCATCAGCAGCCTGAAATTATCGAGCAGCTTCTGGGATTTTATCGCGTTTCTCTCCATCACCGCTTTCAACTCCCTTTGGGATTTTGCGTTTTTTTTAGCCTCATCAACCAGGAATTGCGACACCATGGGCTGGGCATTGAAGAGAACGTAGTTTAAGCTTTCCAGACGGGAAGACAGCCGTGTAACGTAGCGTACCGCATTTTTTGAATGCAAGGAATCGTCGACAGCGATCATTATTTTTTTTATCATGCGCATCATCCTTTTGAGTTGCCTGCATTAATTGATTTCGATCTTAAAAAATTTAAGAAGGAAGATAAGCCGATTTTTGAAAAATTCAACCGCTCGACAGGTCTTGGTGCAGACTGGAAACGGATTGCCCCCGAGAGGCATAGTGACTGCACTGAAGGCGTTGCGGCTGATTCCGTGAGATCGAGTCAATTTGAATCACAGCCAGATCGCAAGAATAGAAATGACATCCGAACGAACGGGAAACCATTTTCTCCAGATCTAAAACCTTTAAGATAAAGTGTTGGGCAAGGCCAGAGAGAGAAGGCTGTATTGTAATGCGCCGGTGACCGATAACGCAGTCCAAGACCTTTATCTTTAAGCCTTTAGTTTTGAAAGGGTCTTTTATGAGCCTGACCAGCCGCATCCTTCTGGCCGCCGCAATCCTGCTACTGGACCTGGTGTTTTTTTTCCTTCCGCTGACGGCCGTTTTTTTGGCGTACATCATCATTTTCAACCCGTCGTGGTTCCGAGAATTCATTAACCATCTCGACCCGGCGGAAAAAACTTAGTGCTTCGATTCGCAAATACGATACCACATGGAAGCCACAACTGCGGGAATACACGTCCACCCCCTTAATTTGAAGACGGGACTGGTTACCCCGGGCTTAGAACCCTTTGGCGGCGAGTTTCAGCCGCCTTTCGCAACCGCTTATCCGGGCAGAGACGCCCACCTTATTTTCGTATTAAATTTCTGCCGCTTTTTTAGGGGTGCTTGCAAAATCGTTTGAAAAACTTTAGACTGCCGCATTCCGCTGAAAAGTCTTTTGGACATCCACAGGATACACTCTTTGGTTTCCAAACCATAATTACACCATAACCCATTCAGAACAAGTATCGCATGTATCGGCAACTATTTGGTTTTAAGAAAAATCCGTTCAAACAACCCACCGACCATGAACGTCTTTTTTTAGGGCGTCACCATGAGGAAGCCCTCGCCCATCTGACGTATGCCGTCATGGAATGTGAAGGCTTCAGTGTGGTTACCGGCGAAAGCGGGGTCGGAAAAACAACGGTCTGCCGGTCATTTTTGGAGCGGCTGGACCAGGAAGTCGTTGCGGCTTACATCGCGGCCATGACCGGTCTCGGCCCGTTACAGTTGCTGAAAGCGATCAACGCCGAATTCAAGGCCCGCTCTGATGTCGGCACGATAAAGGACCTGACGGATGCCCTCAATGCTTTTTTGATCCAAAAAAAGCTGGAAGGCAGGAAAGTGGCCTTGTTTATCGATGACGCCCAGTTGCTCTCGACTGCGGCGCTGGAACAGGTCCGCCTGTTGTCGAACCTGGAGACGACCCGTGACAAACTGCTGCAGATCGTACTGATCGGCCGTCCGGCGCTTTCCAAGATGCTCGGAGCACCGTCTCTGCGGCAGATCGGACAACGGGTTTCGGTCAACTACTTTATCAGCCCCCTTGATTACGAAGAAACGGTCGCCTATATCCAGCACCGCATTTCGATATCATCGACAGGACCGCCCGTAAGATTCGACCAGGCGGCCATCCGACCGGTCTATAAATTCACCAAAGGAATTCCACGTAAAATCAACATCGCCTGCGACCGCATTCTGACGACGGCTTATAAGTACAGGGAAAGAACTGTTACCAAAAAGACGGTCAAAGACGTCCTGCGGCAATGGCACAAAGGACCGGATCCGGCCCTGTACTATTTATTCCGGCAAAAATTGCCGGCGATCGCCATCGCGGGAGTCCTGATGCTGGCGGCTGTCGCATCTTCGATGTATTTATTTGGCGGCAAGAAAACGGAGTCACCGACAGTTGCAATAGGACCTAAAACCGACAGACCCGCCCCCCTCATGCCGTCACAACCGCCCTCCGCACCGGCTCAGGCCGAATCGGTCGCAACGACAGCCCCCCCGGAGAAAATGCGGCCCGCAGAACCGGCGCAGAAAAAAAGCGTGGCGGCGGTAGACCAACCGGTCCCCCTAAAGCCGTCACAACCGCCCTCCGCATCGGCTCAGGCCGAAACGGTCGCAACAACACCCCCGCCAGAAAAGATGCGGCCCGCAGAACCGGCGCAGAAGAAAAGCGAGGTGGCGGTAGACCTACCCGCCCCCCGCCAGCCGTCACAACCGCCCGCTGCACCGGTTCAGGCCGTAACGGTCGCAACGACAGCCGCCCCGGAGAAGATGCGGGCCGCTGAACAGGCGCAGAAGAAAAGCGGGGCGGCGGTAGACATTGGCGCACGGCGGTAGGGGTGCGAAGC